>NZ_JBGWAB010000016.1:0-94759 GCF_041862025.1 Streptomyces sp. AB3(2024) | reverse complement strand
GCCGTGCCCGCGGCGGGGCGCGCGCCGGTGCCCGCGGCCGGAGCCGGTACCAGGGCCTTGGCCGCGGTGCCGGCGGCGTTCGCCTCCGCCTTGCGCAGCAGGGCGACCAGCGCCGCGTTGGCCCGCGCGTAGCCGACGGGAGTGGGGGCGCCGCTTCCGGTGCGCTCCTGCGAGACCGCGGGCAGTTCCTTCGCCCCGGCCGCCGGGGCCCCGGCGGCCTCGATGGCGAGCAGCCGGCGCTTCTCCAGGGCACTGGCGCGCTCGGTCTCGGCGGTCGCGTAGCGGCGCAGCAGCGCGGCGTGCTCGCCCCGCAGGCCCGCCAGTTCGACCCGCTTGGCCCGCAGCTTGGTGTCGAGCTTGGCGCGCAGGACGCGCGCCTCCTCCAGATCGGATTCGAGCTCGGCTATGCGCTCGTCCGTCTTCCATTCGTCCTTGACCCGCTCGCGTGCCAGCTCCGCGATCCGGCGGCCGGCCGCCCGGTCCCAGGAGCGCATGAGCGCGGCGCCACCGACGCCCGCGGCCGCCGCGAGCGCCACGAGCAGCCTCAGCGGCAGCGGTTCCGCGAGCAGCCAGGCCGCACCGGCACTGGCCACGCCGACCCCGGCGACGGCGCACGGCGCGAGAAGACGGTGGAGGGGTTCGGGATTGCGGTGGCGTCCACGGGGCATGGCCTGAAATTTACAGGGCTTGGACCTCGCGCGGGATACCCGCCCGGCAGTCTCTTGCCAGGCGGTTACCCCACGAATTCCCCTCAATCCCGTAACTGCTACCTCGTCAGAAGGCCCTTGGACTCCAGATAGGCCTTCGCGACGTCCGCCGGCTTGGCCCGCTCCGCGTCCACCTTCCGGTTCAGCTCGACGAGGTCGGCCGTGGTGAGCACCTTGGTGAGGTCGCCGAGGGCGTTGGCGACGTCCGGGGAGCCCGCGTCCTTGGCGTTGACGACCGGCAGGAGGTTGTCGGCGTTCTGGAGCTTCTTGTCGTCCTCCAGCAGGACCAGGCCGTAGCCGTCGAGCGTGGCGTCGGTGGTGGTGGTCAGCACCAGCTGGTCCGCCCCGTCCTTGACGGCCTGCTTGGCCTGCGGGGTGCCGACGCCCTTGGGGTCGATCCCGGAAACCTGGATTCCGTACGTCTTCTCCAACCCCGGTGCGCAGAAGGGACGTACGGAGCATTCGTCACCGGCCGCGATCTTCACCTTCAGCCCGGACTTTCCGAGGTCGGAAAGGGTCTTGAGATTGTTCTTCTGGGCAAATTCCTTCGTCACGGCGAAGGCGTTCTGGTCGACGGCCTCGCCCGTCGGCAGGGCCTTGAGGCCCAGCGGGGCGGCGAGCTTGTCCAGCGCCGCCGCCGTGGCGCTCACGTCGCTGGAGGCGACGGGCTTGTCCTTGGGCGCGTCCTTGCCGTTGACCTTGGCGTTGAGGAACTCGGCGAGGGTGGCCGCGTACTCCGGGACCACGTCGATCTCGCCCTTCTCCAGGGAGGGTTCGTACAGCTCGCGATTGGCGACCGTGGTGATGGAGGTGCCGTACCCCTCCTGCCGGAGCAGCTGCGCGTAGAGCTCGGCCAGGACGTTGGACTCGGTGAAACCGGCCGCGCCGATCACCAGCTTGCCCTTGCCGCCCCCGGCGGGAGCGGCCGCGGAGGAGCCGCCGTCCTTGGTCTTCTCCAGGCTGTCGCCGCCACAGGCGGCCAGCGACACGGTCAGGGCCAGGACGCCCAGGGACGCGCCGAGGACACGCGTGGACTTGCTCATGGAGGTACTCCGTTTCGGGGTGGGGAAGGGGGTCACGGGATCAGCGGGACGGCGTGCGCAGAAGCAGCCGGTCCACTGCCACCAGTACGCCCTCCACCAGCAGCGCCAGCAGGGCCACCAGCAGGGCCCCCGCCACGACCTGCGCGGTGTTGTACGTGTTGAAGCCGGCGGTGATGATCCGGCCGAGGCCGCCCTGGCCGACCATCGCGGCGATCGTGGCGGTGGCGATGACCTGCACGGCGCCGGAGCGCAGTCCGGTCATCACCAGGCCGCGGGCGAGCGGCAGCTCCACCCGCAGGAACAGCTGGCCGCCCGACATGCCCATGCCCCGGGCGGCCTCGACCACCGAGCGGTCCACCCCGCGCATGCCCACGTAGGCGTTGGTCAGCAGCGGCGGCACGGCGAACAGCACGAGCGCGGCGACGGTCGGCAGGTAGCCGGCGTTGCGCAGCGGCGAGACCATGAACAGGGCCAGCACCGCGAAGACGGGGACGGCCCGCCCGACGTTGGAGACGTTGACGGCGAGGGCGCCGCCCTTGCCGAGGTGGCCGAGCCACAGCCCGACGGGCAGGGCCACCGCGCAGGCGATGGCCAGGGCGATCCCGCTGACGTACACGTGCTCCGCGAGCCGGTGCCAGACACCGCTCTCACCCGCCCAGTTGGCACCGTCCGCCAGCCAGTCCCAGGCCCCGCCCAGCGCGCCCACGGCCTCAGGCCCCCTTCGCGGAACGGCCGGCGGCCCGGGTCCACGGCGTCAGGAGTCGCTGCACCCCGAGCAGCAGCAGGTCGGCGACCAGCGCGAGGAGGACGCACAGCACGGAGGCGGTGAGCACCTGGGCCTTGAAGGAGCTGTTGACGGCGGGGGCGATCAGGTTGCCCAGCCCGCCCTTGCCGACGATGGAGCCGACGGTGGTCAGGGCCACGGTCGAGACGGTGGCGATCCGCACCCCGGCGAGCAGCGCGGGCAGCGCCAGCGGCAGTTCGACCTGCCACAGCAGCCGGGCGGGGCCGTAGCCCATCCCGCGCGCGGCCTCCCGTACGTCCTCGGGGACGGCTTCCAGGCCGGCCAGCACGTTGCGCACCAGGATGGTCAGCGAGTACAGCACCAGGCCGGTCACCACCAGGGCCGCCGAGAGGCCGAAGAGCGGCAGCAGCAGCGAGAACATGGCCAGCGAGGGGACCGTGTACAGGAGGGTGGTCAGCCCGAGCACGGGGGCCGCCCAGCGGCGGCCGCGGCGGGCGAGCAGCGCGAGCGGAACGGACACGACGATGCCGATGAGCACCGAGACGCCCGTGATCCAGACGTGTTCGACGGTGGCGTCGGTGAGTTCCTGGGCGCGGGAGCCGACGTAGTCCCAGCAGATCCAGTCGTTGGCCACCAGGCAGCTCTGCCCGGTCATGCTCCTCACCCCCCGTCACCGCACGAACATCGTTTCGGATGTGCCACCACGAGCGACCATAACCCCCGGCGCGGACGATGGCCGGATTCCTTCGCACACAGGCAACATGCCCTTCACACATCCCGGCTCCGGGTACGGGAGGATGGCCGGGTGATCCGATTCGAGCACGTGACCAAGCGCTACCCCGACGGGACGACGGCCGTAGAGGACCTGTCCTTCGAGGTGGCGGAGGGCGAACTGGTCACGCTGGTGGGCCCGTCCGGATGCGGCAAGACGACCACGATGAAGATGGTCAACCGGCTGATCGAGCCCACCTCGGGCCGGATCCTCCTCGACGGCGAGGACATCGCCGCCGCGGACCCCGTCGCCCTGCGCCGCCGGATCGGCTACGTCATCCAGCAGGTCGGACTGTTTCCCCACAAGACGGTGCTGGAGAACACGGCGACCGTGCCCCGGCTGATCGGCACCCCGAAGGCGCGGGCCCGCGCGCGGGCGGCCGAGCTGCTCGAACTGGTGGGGCTGGATCCGGCCGTCTACGGGGGCCGCTACCCGGAGCAGCTGTCGGGCGGCCAGCGCCAGCGCGTCGGCGTGGCCCGCGCGCTGGCCGCGGATCCGCCGGTGCTGCTGATGGACGAGCCCTTCGGGGCGGTGGACCCGGTGGTCCGCGAGCGGCTCCAGAACGAGTTCCTGACCCTGCAGAAGACGGTCCGCAAGACGATCCTGCTGGTCACCCACGACCTGGAGGAGGCCGTCCGGCTCGGCGACCGGATCGCCGTCTACGGCCACGGGACCATCGAGCAGTTCGCCCGGCCCGCCGAGGTGCTCGCCGCGCCGGCCAACGGGTACGTCGCCTCCTTCGTCGGCGCGGACCGCGGCCTCAAGCGCCTGGCCGTCACCCACCTGGAACCGGCCGACCTGACCCCGGCGGACGGCCCGGCACCGGCCGCGGCGGTGGCCCTGGGGGCCTCGCTGCGCGAGGCCTTGGCGGCCCTGCTCCAGGAAGACTCGGGACGGATCGGGGTAACCGATCCGGACACGGGCGCGCTGGCCGGCGTACTGACCCCGGAGGGCGTCCACCGGGCGCTGCGCCGGGCCGACCTGCAAGGGGCGCGGCAGGCGTAGGAGCCTCGGGCGCGGCCGGAAAACGAAAAGGGCCCGACCGGAGCCGGGCCCTGCACCTGTCCCCCGGGGGTCAGGCCTGCATACGACCGCTCATCCACACCAGCATCGGCGGAATCTCGCGGCGCCACGTGTTGAAGTTGTGGCCACCGCTGTCGAGGATGATCGAGGAGACCCGGTCCGGACCCTTGACCAGCTTGATGAACTTCTTGGTGTCGTTCAGGTTGTCCTCGCCCTTCTCGCTGGTGGTGACGAGGAAGGACGTACCGGTCGGCTTCTTCTTTTCCAGGCTGTACAGCACGTCCGCGCGCTTCTTCAGCTTGTCGTCCCCGTGGAACAGGTCACCGGTCGTCGCGTCGTCGGCGGCCTTGTAGTACGCGGACAGGCCCACGGCGGCGCCGAAGGTCTGCGGGTGCTGCGCGGCGATCTTCAGTGCGCAGTAGCCGCCCGTGGAGTTCCCGATGAAGCCCATGTTCTGCGGCTTCTTGCCGACCCGGAAGGTCCCCTGGATGGCCTGCGGCAGGTCCTGCGCGAAGAAGGTCTCGGTCTGCGGACCGCCCGGGATGTCCACGCACTCGGTGTCGCGCGGCGGCGCGATGGTCGGCCGGAGCATGACAAGGATCATCGGCTTCATCTTGCCCTGCTTGGCCTGCTTGAAGGCCGTCATGGGGTAGTTCAGCCCTTTGATCAGGTTCTCGGCGGTACCCGGGTAACCCGTCAGGACGATCGACGCGGGGAAGTTCTGCTCCTTGTAGTGCGGCTGGAAGTACTCCGGCGGCAGCCACACGTAGCCGGGGCTCGTTATCTTCGACTTCTGCCCGGTTATGGCAACCTTCAGGATCTGACCACCGACCTGCGGCTTGCCCCCGCCGGGCACGTCGAGCTTCTGCTTGTCGACGACCTTGATGTCCTTGCTGCTCATCGAGTGGTCGACGACTTTGCCGATGGACGTCTCCTGACCGAACAGGTCGGCCCAGGAACCGTAGAAGAGGAACGACTTGTTGGCCGCGAGACCGACTGCGGAGAACAGTGCGAGCTGGGTCGCGAGCAGGAGGCCGATCCGGCCGGAGACCGAGCGCCAGGAGCGGCCGGAGAGCTTCGGCCAGAACCAGACCGTCACCCCGAACAGCAGCACACCGGCGATGATGGCCAGGACCAGAACCGTATTACTGGTGAGACCCATGAGCAGTCAGTCGACTTTCTGATGGCAGGACTAGATTTTTCCGACGGAAGAGTGAACCCGCTCCTCCTCGATGTCGTCCTAGTGGACGCACCACACACCGGAGGCTGTCGCGGCCTTCGGCCACATGATCTCTCGCGGAGCAACGGGAAGCGATGTCTAGCAGGATAGATGGCGATAAGTCCGGACAGGTTCCGAAGCGGGTCAGCCGAATCCTCCGAGGCCCACGACCGGAGGCCGTCCCCGGCCTCGTAGGCACATCCGTCATGATCGTCGGTCTGCTGGACATCGCCGCGGGTGTCTTCCCGCGGTTCCGTCACAGCCGGATCCACGCGGTCACCGAAGTACTGCCCGGTTCCGTGGGCCCCTTCGCCGCCGCGCTGGCCATCAGCGCCGGTGTCCTCATCCTGCTGCTCGCGCACGGCCTCAAGCGCCGCAAGCGCCGGGCCTGGCGGGCCGCCGTCATCCTGCTGCCCGCCGGCGCCGTGGCGCAGTTCGCGTACCGCCACTCCGTCATCGGCGTGGTCATCTCGGCGGTGCTCCTCGCGCTGCTGGTACGCCACCAGGGTGAATTCAAGGCCCTGCCGGACCCGCGCAGCCGCTGGAAGGCGCTCGCGAACTTCGTGCTGATGAGCGCCGGCTCCATCGGGCTCGGCCTGGTGATCGTCAACGTCCACCCGGGCAAGGTCGTCGGCCACCCGAGCCTGTACGAGCAGATCACCCACGTCGTCTACGGCCTCTTCGGCTTCGAGGGCCCCGTCGACTACGCCGGCCGGGTCTCCTGGACCGTCGGTTACTCCCTCGGCGCCCTCGGCATGCTGACCGCCGTCACCACGATCTACCTGGCCTTCCGCCCCGAGCACCCGGCCGCCCGGCTCACCGTCGACGACGAGGCGAAGCTGCGCGAGCTGCTCGCCAAGCACGGCGGCCGCGACTCCCTCGGCCACTTCGCGCTCCGCCGCGACAAGGCCGTCGTCTTCTCCCCCAGCGGCAAGGCGGCCGTCACCTACCGCGTCGTCTCCGGCGTGATGCTCGCCTCCGGCGACCCCATCGGCGACGTCGAGGCCTGGCCCGGCGCCATCGAGCGCTTCATGGAGGAGGCCAAGGCCCACTCCTGGACCCCCGCCGTCGTGGGCTGCAGCGAGACCGGCGGCGAGGTCTGGACCCGCGAGACCGGGCTGGACGCCCTGGAACTCGGTGACGAGGCGATCGTCGACGTCAAAGACTTCTCCCTCTCCGGACGCCCCATGCGCAACGTCCGCCAGATGGTGAAGCGCATCGAGCGCAACGGCTACACCACCCAGGTCCGCCGCGTCAGCGAGCTGACCGAGGAGGAGCTGGTGCGGGTACGGGGCGCCGCCGCCGCCTGGCGCGGCACCGACACCGAGCGCGGTTTCTCCATGGCGCTGGGCCGGGTCGGCGAGGAGGGCGACGGGGACTGCTTCATCGCCACCGCCCACCGCGTCGAGGAGGGCGACACCAGCCCGTTCGGCGACCTCAAGGCCGTCCTGCACTTCGTCCCGTGGGGCAAGGACGGCATGTCGCTGGAGCTGATGCGCCGCGACCGCGCCGCCGACCCCGGCATGAACGAGCTGCTCATCGTGGCCTCCCTGGAGGCGTGCCCGTCGCTCGGCATCGAGCAGGTCTCGCTGAACTTCGCGATGTTCCGCTCGGCGCTGGCCCGTGGCGAGAAGATCGGCGCCGGCCCGGTGCTGCGGATGTGGCGCGGCCTGCTGGTCTTCCTGTCGCGCTGGTTCCAGATCGAGTCGCTGTACAAGTTCAACGCGAAGTTCCGCCCCCGCTGGGAGCCGCGCTTCATGGTCTACCGCCAGACCCGTGACCTGCCCCGCATCGGCTTCGCCGTGATGCAGGCCGAGGGCTTCGTGACGCTGGCCCTGCCGCGCCTGTTCGCCGGCCGCCGCGGCCCCAAGCCGGTCCGCACCTGCGCCCACGACCACGCGACGGTCCCGGCCCAGAAGGAACGCGAGATCCAGGCGGCCTGACCGCCACCGATGGGGCCGGCCCTGCCATAGCGCAGCGTCGGCCCCATTGCCATGTCCCCCCGTTTCCGGCCGCGCCGACACCCGAGGCGCTGAGGTCCGCAGCCCGGAACCCCCACCCCCAGCCCCGCCAGGGGGCACCTCCCAGCGGTAGCTGGGGGAGTTTGAGGCGCGGGGGTCCGGGGGCGGAGCCCCCGAAGGGGGTCCGGGGCGCAGCCCCGGGGAACGGCGGAAGGGCGGGGCGGGGAGCGGCCCGCGCAGCACCACCCCCACCGCACCGCCCGGCCGGGGCAAGGGCGGGGGCCCTACCCTGGGACCATGAACACCAACCGCGGGCCCGCCTCCAGGGGCCTGGTGACAGGGCTGCCCGACTGGGACCGCTGCGGGGTCATGGGCGTCGTCAACGTCACCCCCGACTCCTTCTCCGACGGGGGCCGCTGGTTCGACACCACCGCCGCCGTCAAGCGCGGCCTCGACCTCGTCGCCCAGGGCGCCGACCTCGTCGACGTCGGCGGCGAGTCCACCCGCCCCGGCGCCTCCCGCGTCGACGCCGACGAGGAACTGCGCCGCGTCGTCCCCGTCGTCCGCGGCCTGGCCTCCGAGGGCGTGACCGTCTCCGTCGACACCATGCGCGCGGCCGTCGCCGCCCGGGCCGTCGAGGCCGGCGCCGCCCTCGTCAACGACGTCAGCGGCGGCCTCGCCGACCCCGGCATGATCCCGGCGGTCGCCGCCGCCGAGGTGCCGTTCGTCGTCATGCACTGGCGCGGGTTCAGCGACGGCATGAACAGCCTCGCCGTCTACGAGGACGTCCTCGGCGAGGTCACCGCCGAGCTCCGGGCCCGCATCGACGCCGTCGTCGCCGGCGGCATCGCCCCCGAGCGGCTGGTCGTCGACCCCGGCCTCGGCTTCGCGAAGAACGCCGAGCACGACCTGGCCCTCGTCGCCCACCTCCGCGAGCTGCGCGGGCTCGGCTTCCCGCTGCTGGTCGCCGCCTCGCGGAAGCGTTTCCTCGGCCGGGTCCTGGCGGGCGGGGCCGACGCCGCCCCGCCGCCCGCCCGCGAGCGGGACGCCGCCACCGCCGCCGTCTCGGCCATCGCCGCCCACCAGGGCGCCTGGGCCGTCCGGGTGCACGAGGTACGGGCGACCGCCGACGCGGTTCGGGTGGCCCGAGCCGTGGAAGGGGCACTGTGACCCGCCGGAGGAACTGGGAAGGGGCACGGTGAGCCGTACCGACATCGAAGCCGTCGAAGAGGTCAACGCGGCCTTCTACGAGGCCATGGAGCGGGGGGACTTCGACGCGCTGTCGGCGCTCTGGCTCGAAGACGAGATCTCCTGCGTGCACCCGGGATGGCCGGTGCTCTCCGGGCGGGG
The DNA here is from genome assembly GCF_041862025.1 of Streptomyces sp. AB3(2024). NCBI lineage: Bacteria > Bacillati > Actinomycetota > Actinomycetes > Kitasatosporales > Streptomycetaceae > Streptomyces > Streptomyces sp. AB3(2024). Next base: position 85,939 of record NZ_JBGWAB010000016.1, on the reverse strand, counting down.
CGAGGTACTGCGCTCGTACGCGCTGATCATGTCCCACACCGAGTACATCCAGTTCTTCCTCACCGACACCAAGGTGGCCCTCATAGGCGACACCGCCCTGGTCACGTGCACCGAGAACATCCTCAGCGGCGGCCCGTCCGGGGAGGCCGGGGAACTGGGTCCGCTGGTCGGCCAGCTGGTCGTCGCCACGAATGTGTTCCGACGCACACCGGAGGGCTGGCGGCTCTGGTCCCACCACGGTTCTCCGGTCCTCACGGACTCCGATGACGAGGAGGAAGAGGGCACCGACTGACCCCAACGGCGGGGACGGAGGTTCGTCGCAGGTAAATTCGAAGGCGGACGACGCCGACCGCACTCGGCGTAGGCCCATGGACCCGGGGAGCCCCGGGACCGGAAGCACCTACGAAAGCAGGAGTGATTCGCGTGGATCGTGTCGCACTGCGCGGCCTCAAGGCTCGCGGGCACCACGGCGTCTTCCCCCGGGAGCGCGAAGAGGGCCAGACCTTCATCGTCGACCTCGTGCTGCACATCGACTCCCGCCCCGCGGCGGCCGACGACGACCTGGCCAAGACCGTGCACTACGGGGTCGTGGCCGAGGAGGTCGTCGACGTGGTCCGGGGAGAGCCGGTCGACCTGATCGAGACCCTCGCCGAGCGGATCGCCCAGCAGTGCCTGAAGCACGAAGCGGTGGCACAGGTGGAGGTCGTCGTCCACAAGCCGGACGCACCCATCACCGTCCCCTTCGACGACGTGACCATCACGATCACCCGGAGCCGCGCATGAACAACGGCCTGAACGCCCAGAGCGACCCCACCGTCCAGCCGGTACCCGCCTCCGTCGTCCAGGCGGTCGACGCGGCGGACACGACCCTGTCCAACCCCAAATGGGCGGTCGTCGCGCTCGGCTCGAACCTCGGCAACCGCCTGGACACCCTCCAGGGCGCCGTCGACGCCCTCGGCGACACCCCGGGCCTGCGGGTCAAGGCGGTCTCCCCCGTCTACGAGACCGAGCCGTGGGGCGTCGAGCCCGGCTCGCAGCCCTCGTACCTCAACGCCGTCATCGCGGTGAAGACCACCCTGCCGCCCTCCTCGCTCCTGGAGCGGGCCCACGCCATCGAGGAGGCCTACGACCGCGTCCGCGAGGAGCGCTGGGGGCCCCGCACGATCGACGTGGACATCGTGGCCTACGCCGACGTGGTCTCCGACGACCCCGTCCTCACCCTGCCGCACCCCCGCGCCCACCTGCGCGCCTTCGTCCTGGCCCCCTGGCACGACATCGACCCCGAGGCCCAGCTCCCCGGCCACGGCCCCGTGGCCGCCCTGCTGGCCGAAATCAGCCCGGCCGGCCTCACGCCGCGCCCCGACCTGGAACTCCGCCTCCCGGAGTAGTCGTTAGTAGCCTGTTCAGGGCCATGGGGGCCAGTCGCCGAGAGTGGGGAACGGGCAAGTGAAGCAACTGAGGCCGGCGGTCCTGGCGGGGATCTTCGTGATCGCCGGGGTGCTGTCCTGGGCGGGCGCACGGCTGTGGAACGCCTACGGGACCCTGCCGGGCGTCCCGCTGGCCGCGCCGATCGTCCTGGCGGTGATCGCCGTCGTCCTGTTCGCGACGGCCCTGTCGATGCGGGCCCGGCTGAAGGCCCAGCGCGAGCGACGGCCGGGGGCCAAGGGCGTGGAGCCGCTGATGGCGGCCCGCGCGGTGGTCTTCGGCCAGGCCAGCGCCCTGGTCGCGGCCCTCGTGGCCGGCATGTACGGCGGGGTCGGCGTCTTCCTGCTGACCGACTCCCTCGACGTGCCCGCCCGCCGCGACCAGGCCTGGTACGCGGGTGGCTGCGTCCTCGCGGGCGCGGCCGTGATCGCGGCCGCCCTCTTCCTGGAACACGTCCTGAAGCTCCCCGAGGACGACGACCCGGGCAAGGCCCCCGCCACCGCCTGAACGGCCGCTCAGTACGGTGCGGGCCCGGCCGGAGCCGGACTCAGCGCGCCATGATGAGGCTCATGGCCTCGTTGCGCGTCGCGGGATCACGGAGCTGGCCGCGGACCGCCGAGGTGATGGTCTTGGCGCCCGGCTTGCGCACACCGCGCATGGTCATGCACATGTGCTCGCACTCGATGACCACGATGCAGCCGCGCGGGTCCAGGATCTCCATCAGGGAGTCGGCGATCTGCGTGGTCAGCCGCTCCTGGACCTGGGGCCGGCGGGCGTAGACGTCCACCAGGCGGGCCAGCTTGGACAGGCCGGTGATCTTGCCGTCCGTGGACGGGATGTACCCCACGTGCGCCACGCCGTGGAACGGGACCAGATGGTGTTCACACGAGCTCATGACCTCGATGTCCTTCACCAGGACCATCTCGTCGTGGCCGAGGTCGAACGTCGTCGTCAGGACCTCTTCGGGCTTCTGGTACAGGCCAGCGAATATCTCCTTGTACGCCCGCGCCACCCGCGCCGGGGTCTCCAGGAGCCCTTCGCGGTCCGGGTCCTCGCCGACCGCGATCAGGAGCTCTCGGACGGCCGCCTCGGCGCGCTTCTCGTCGAACTCGCCGATCGTGCCCTCGCCACCGGTCAGGGTCACTGGGTCGGTCATCTCATCCTCGTTCCTGTCCGCACACGCGGGGGTCGTACAAATGTGCCGCGCCCCCCAGGCTAGAACCTGGGGGGCGCGGCTTCCATTCCGGGTGGGTCAGGCCTCGGGGCGGTCCTCCGGGGCCACCTCGATGCCCTTCTCCGTCGACACCGGCGACGCGGCGGACGCCGAGGTGCCGTTGGCGGAGTTCGTCAGCTGGAGCTCCTTGGGAGAGAGCACCGGCGGACGGGTGGAAGGAGTGCGGCGGGAGGAGCCGGTCCACGCGGGACGGGCCGGACGCTTCACGATCGTGGAGAAGACCTCGGCGATCTGCTCCTTGTTCAGCGTCTCCTTCTCCAGCAGCGCGAGAACCAGGTTGTCCAGGACGTCCCGGTTCTCGACCAGGATCTCCCAGGCCTCGTTGTGCGCGGTCTCGATGAGCTTCTTGACCTCTTCGTCGACCAGCGCCGCGACCTCTTCCGAGTAGTCCCGCGGGTGCGACATCTCGCGGCCCAGGAACGGCTCGGTGTTGTCGCCGCCGAACTTGATCGCACCGAGACGCTCGGTCATGCCGTACTGCGTGACCATGGCCCGCGCCGTGGCGGTGGCCTTCTCGATGTCGTTCGCCGCGCCCGTGGTGGGGTCGTGGAAGACCAGCTCCTCGGCCGCGCGCCCGCCCAGCATGTACGCCAGCTGGTCGAGCATCTCGTTGCGCGTGGTCGAGTACTTGTCCTCGTCGGGCAGGACCATGGTGTAACCCAGGGCCCGGCCGCGGGACAGGATCGTGATCTTGTGGACCGGGTCGGAGTTCGGGGAGGCCGCCGCGACCAGGGCGTGTCCGCCCTCGTGGTACGCGGTGATCTTCTTTTCCTTGTCCGACATGATCCGGGTCCGCTTCTGCGGGCCCGCCACGACGCGGTCGATCGCCTCGTCCAGCATGTGGTTGTCGATCAGCTTCATGTCCGAGCGGGCGGTCAGCAGGGCCGCCTCGTTCAGGACGTTGGAGAGATCGGCACCGGTGAAGCCGGGGGTGCGGCGGGCGACGGCCGAGAGGTCGACGTCCGGAGCGACCGGCTTGCCCTTCTGGTGGACCTTGAGGATCTCCAGACGGCCCTGCATGTCGGGCCGGTCGACCGCGATCTGCCGGTCGAAGCGGCCCGGACGCAGCAGCGCCGGGTCGAGGATGTCGGGCCGGTTCGTGGCGGCGATCAGGATGACGCCGCCCTTCACGTCGAAGCCGTCCATCTCGACGAGCAGCTGGTTGAGGGTCTGCTCGCGCTCGTCGTGACCGCCGCCGAGACCCGCACCGCGGTGCCGGCCGACGGCGTCGATCTCGTCGACGAAGACGATCGCCGGGGCGTTGGCCTTGGCCTGTTCGAACAGGTCGCGGACACGCGAGGCACCGACACCGACGAACATCTCGACGAAGTCGGAACCGGAGATCGAGTAGAACGGGACGCCCGCCTCGCCCGCGACGGCACGCGCGAGCAGGGTCTTGCCGGTGCCGGGCGGGCCGTAGAGCAGCACGCCCTTGGGGATCTTGGCGCCGACCGCCTGGAACTTCGCCGGCTCCTGGAGGAACTCCTTGATCTCGTGGAGTTCCTCGACGGCCTCGTCCGCGCCCGCGACGTCCGCGAACGTCGTCTTCGGGGTGTCCTTGGTGATGAGCTTGGCCTTGGACTTCCCGAAGTTCATGACCCGGGAGCCGCCGCCCTGCATCTGATTCATCAGGAACAGGAAGACGACGACGATGAGGACGAAGGGCAGGAGCGAGAGCAGCACGCTCAGGAACGGGCTGGTCTTGTCCGGGGTGACGGAGTATCCGTCAGGGATCTGACCGGCTTCGTACTTGGTCTGGAGGTTCTGGGCGAGCTGGACGCCCTGATCCCCGATGTAGTTGGCCTGGAACTTGGTGCCGTCGTTGTTGCCGAGCTTCTGGCCCTTTTTCAGCTCGATCTTGATCATCTGGCTGTCACCGGTGGTCAGCTTGGCGCTTTCCACCTGGCCACTGTTGATCGCCTTGATGACCTCGCTGGTCTCCACCGACTTGTAGCCGCCGCCGGAGCCGACGACGTTCATCAACACGACCACGGCGAGGACGGCCAGCACGATCCACATGACCGGCCCACGGAAGTATCGCTTCACGTCCATCCATACGGGGCGCCAGGCACCCCGTCCCTCCTGCCCGTAGGTAAATGCAGCTGTGAGTAAAGACTGTTCTTCGGAATGTACCCCTGTATTGTCACCCGCGGCCTCGTGGGACGGCTGACAGACCCGCTCTCCCCGCTCAACGCAGGGAACCGCCCCCAGGTTCCCCCGGGGGGCGCAAGCGGCGGGACGGCCGACGTTACCGCCGGCCGGGGGGTTCAGCCGCCGTAGACGTGCGGGGCGAGCGTGCCGACGAACGGCAGGTTGCGGTACTTCTCCGCGTAGTCGAGGCCGTAGCCCACGACGAACTCGTTCGGGATGTCGAAGCCGACCCACTTCACGTCGATCGCGACCTTCGCGGCCTCGGGCTTGCGCAGCAGCGTGACGACCTCCAGGGAGGCCGGCTGGCGGGAGCCCAGGTTCGACAGCAGCCAGGACAGGGTCAGGCCCGAGTCGATGATGTCCTCGACGATCAGGACGTGCTTGTCCTTGATGTCGGTGTCCAGGTCCTTGAGGATCCGGACGACGCCCGAGGACTGGGTCCCGGCGCCGTAGGAGGACACCGCCATCCAGTCCATGGTGAGCGGGGTGGACAAGGCGCGCGCCAGGTCCGCCATCACCATCACGGCGCCCTTGAGCACACCGACGATGAGCAGGTCCTTGCCCGCGTACTCCGCGTCGATCTTCGCGGCCAGCTCGGCCAGCTTCGCGTCGATCTCTTCCTTGGTGATGAGCACCGACTGGAGGTCGCTGCCCATGTCCTTCTCGTCCACCCGCATCACTTTCGTTGTCGGCCGGGGCTCCGGGGGGGTGCCCCCGGAGGACTCAGCCGTGTTTCAGCACCAATCAGCCCTGCCGGATGACAAGTCTGCCACCCTGCCGCTGGGCCTCGACGCGGCCGGGCAGATTGATGGCGCCCTGGCCCCGCCATCCGGTGATGAGGCGGTCGACTTCCTCGATGTGGCGGGCGAAGAGGGAACCCGCGGGGGATCCGGCCGCGACCACGGCCCTGCGCAGCACCCGGCGGCGGACGGCCGGGGGCAGGGCGTACAGCTTGGCGCACTCCAGGCGACCGTCCTCGTCGCGCACTCCGGCCTCCGCGTCGGCGGCCCAGGCGTCGAGGGCGTCGGCGTCGTCCCGGGAGAGCTGGGCGGTGCGCGCGAGCGCTTCGACGACCCCCTTGCCGAGCGCCTTCTCCAGGGCGGGCAGGCCCTCGTGGCGCAGCCGGGAGCGGGTGTAGGCCGGGTCGATGTTGTGCGGGTCGTCCCAGACGGGGAGGGACTGGACCATGCACGCCTTGCGGGCGGTCTGCCGGTCGATCTGCAGGAAGGGGCGGCGGTAGCGGTGGGTGCGGCCGGGGCCTCCGGACACTTCGGCCATGCCGGAGAGCGAGCGGATGCCGGAGCCGCGGGCGAGGCCCAGCAGGACGGTTTCCGCCTGGTCGTCCCGCGTGTGGCCGAGCAGCACGGCGGCGGCGCCCAGCCGGTCGGCGGCCTCGTCGAGTGCGCCGTAGCGAGCATCGCGGGCGGCGGCCTCCGGTCCGCCGTCGCGGCCGACGCGCACGGCGACGGACTCCACCGGGTCGAGGCGGAGCGCGGTCATGCGGGTGAGGACCTCCGCGGCGCGCAGGTCGGAGCCGGCCTGGAGGCCGTGGTCGACGGTGATGCCGCCGGCCCGGATGCCGAGCTTGGGCGCCTCGAAGGCGAGGGCGGAGGCGAGTGCCATGGAGTCGGCGCCGCCGGAGCAGGCGACGAGGACCAGCGGCGGGGTGCCGGCGGCGGGGCGGGGGCTCCCGTCGGCCGGGGTGCCGGGGAGGCGGGTGAGGTCGGTGAGGTCGGTGAGGACGTCGTGGAGTACGCGGCGGACCGCCAGGCGTATCGCCGCGACCGCAGGATGGGGACCCATGTCCGGTGCCCTTCGTGGAGTTCGGATGCTCGGAGGGTGAGGGTGTCGCACGGGGGGAGCCGTTCGTCACTCAGAGTGCGTTGATGGTGACAGAACCGGGGCGTTCCCCGAGCATCGCACGCCCTTCCACGGCCCACGGTCCCTCGGAAGGGTGACGCTGCTTCCCCCAGTGAGACATGTTTACGCCCCCCGCGTCACCTTTCTTCGCTCCCCACGGTCCCCCTGCCGTGGACGCGCGCCACCCAGTCCGCGGGCCGGGCGATCTCGGCCTTGGTGGGCAGGGTGTTCGGCGAGGTCCAGACGCGGTTGAAGCCGTCCATGCCGACCTGGCCGACGACGGCGCGTACGAACCGCTCGCCGTCGCGGTACTGGCGGAGCTTGGCGTCGAGGCCCAGCAGCTTGCGCAGGGCGGCGTCGAGGCGGCCCGCGCCGGCGGCGCGGCGCTGCTGGAACTTCTCCCGGATCTCGGCGACGGAGGGGACGACGTCGGGGCCGACCCCGTCCATCACGAAGTCGGCGTGTCCCTCCAGCAGGGACATCACGGCGGTGAGGCGGCTGAGGACCTCACGCTGCTCGGGGGTCTGGACGAGCTCGACGAGCGAGCGGCCCTCGTCCCCGCGTTCCCCCTCGGGGCGGGCGCCGGAGAAGGACTGGACGGCCTCGCGCAGCCGTTCCAGGATGGTCGACGGGTCCATCTCGGTGGCACCGAGGAACGTCTGGATTTCGCCCTCCAGGTGGGCGCGCAGCCACGGCACGGCGGTGAACTGGGTACGGTGCGTCTCCTCGTGCAGGCAGACCCAGAGCCGGAAGTCGTGCGGGGCCACCTCCAGCTCGCGCTCCACGTGCACGATGTTGGGCGCCACCAGGAGCAGCCGGCCGCCCGTGGGGCCGGCGCCGGGCAGTAGTTCGGGCGCGCCGGGGGCGAAGGTCTCGTACTGGCCGAGGACGCGGGAGGCCAGGAAGCTCAGCAGCACCCCCAGCTCGACGCCGGTGACCTTGCCGCCGACCGCTCCCAGGACGGCGCCGCCGGGGGCGCCGGCGCGGCGGTCCTGCATCTTGCCGAGCAGCGGGCCCAGCAGTTCGCGGAAGCCGGCGACGTTGGCCTTGACCCAGCCGGCCCGGTCGACGACGAGGACGGGGGTGTCGGGGAAGGTGACGCCTTCGGGCATCATCCGGGTGAACGCGCGCACGTGCTCCTCGGAGGTCCGGGCGTGCCGACGGAGTTCCGCCACCACGGCCCGCGCCTCGTCGCGGGTGACTTCGGGACCCGGCCGCACGAGCCGGGTCGCGGTCGCCACCGCGAGGTTCCAGTCGACCATCTCGGCACCACCGATGCTCGTCATGCGTCAACCGTACGTGGACCGGCGCCCGTAGGGATCCCCCTACGAGGTGGTGGCGACGGCGGCCGCGAGCTTGTCCAGGCCCTTCTCGGCGGCGGAGCCGTCCGCGGCGCCCGCCGTCAGGAACGCGAAGGCGAGCAGCCGCCCGGAGGGGTCGACGACGGTCCCGGCGAGGGAGTTGACCCCGGTGAGGGTGCCGGTCTTGGCACGGAGCAGGCCGGCGGCCGGTGACGTGCCGGCGTTGCGGGCGCGCAGGGTGCCGGTGAAGCCGGCGACGGGCAGCCCGGTGAGGACCGGCCGCAGCTCGGGGTGGCGGGGGTCGGCGGCGGCGGCGAGGAGGCCCGTCAGGAGGCGGGTGGTGACCTTGTCGGCCCGGTTCAGGCCGCTGCCGTCGGCGAAGCGGGAGCCCGTGAGGTCGACGCCGAGGGAGGCGAGCTTGTCGGAGACGGCCTTCTCGGCACCCTCGAAGCCGGGGTTCTGACCGGTGGCGAGGGCGGTCTGGCGGGCGAGGGCCTCGGCGATGTCGTTGTCGCTGTTGGTCAGCATCCGCTCGACCAGCCCGGCGAGCGGGGTGGAGAGGGTGGTGGCCATCGGCTGGGCCCCGGTGGGGGGCTTGCCGCGGGCGGGGTCGCCGTTCACCGTGATGCCGCGGTCGCGCAGCAGGGCGGCGAAGGCGCGGGCGGTGTCCTTGGAGGGGTCCTCGGAGCGGGTGACGGGTCCGGAGGTGGAGTCGTCGGGGCGGCCCTCGTCGGCCATCAGGGCGGTGACGGGGGCGATGTTGTCGTTGGGGCCGATCGGGTGGCGGGCGGGGCCGGTGTAGAGCGAGTCGTCGTAGGCGAGGGTGACGGCGGCGGTGCCGCCGGCCTTGAGGGCCTGGGCGGTGTCGGCGGCGAGGGCGACGAGGCTGCCGCCGGATCCGGCGGGGCTCTTCTTCTTGGCGGTGAGGGAGGGGTCGCCGCCGCCGACCAGGACGATCTGGCCGGGGCCCGCTCCGGGCGTCACTGTGGTCCGGATCCGGTGTTCGGGGCCGAGGGCGGCCAGCGCCGCGCTCGCGGTGGCGATCTTGACGGTGGAGGCGGGGGTCATGGCCTCGCCGGAGCCGGACTCGAAGAGCACCCGTCCGGTGGCCGTGTCGACGACGCTGGCGCCCCGGACGGTCCCGAGGGCGGGGTCGGCGAGCAGGGGCGTGAGCACCCCGGCGAGCGCGTCGGGCGCCGCGCCCACGGCGTTCGCGGGGCGCGGTCCGATGCCCGCGAGCACCCCGGGGGCGCTCGGGGCGGCCTGCGGCAGGCCTCCGGCCGCGTGATCTACGCCACCCAAGTGGATCCAGGAGGCGGCCCTGTCCCGCTCGGCCTTACGCTGGCCGGAGTCCCAGGGACCGGTGGTGGCCACCGCCGCCGCCGCGAGGGCGAGGCCGGCCACGGCCGACCCCGCGATGAGCTGCCACGTCTTGACCAATGGCACCTCGGACCAGCCCCTTTCGCGATCACACATATGCGTGAGGGACACTTAACCACTGCGTCTTGCCGCGAGCATGGCACCCCACCCGGCAGGGCTGGGCCGGACGCGCTATCACTCGAAGCAATCGGGCTTCGGCACAGGGCCGGAGCTGATCATGGAGGAGCAGGACGTGGAGTTCGACGTCACCATCGAGATCCCCAAGGGTTCGCGGAACAAGTACGAGGTGGACCACGAGACCGGCCGGATCCGTCTGGACCGTCGCCTCTTCACCTCGACCAGCTACCCGGCGGACTACGGCTTCGTCGAGAACACCCTCGGCGAGGACGGCGACCCGCTGGACGCGCTGGTCATCCTCGACGAGCCGACCTTCCCGGGCTGCCTGATCAAGTGCCGCGCGATCGGCATGTTCAACATGACCGACGAGGCGGGCGGCGACGCCAAGCTGCTGTGCGTGCCGGCCTCCGACCCGCGTGTCGAGCACCTGCGCGACATCCACCACGTGTCGGAGTTCGACCGCCTGGAGATCCAGCACTTCTTCGAGGTCTACAAGGACCTGGAGCCCGGCAAGTCCGTCGAGGGCGCCAACTGGGTCGGCCGCGCCGAGGCCGAGGCCGAGATCGAGGCCTCGTTCAAGCGCCTGGAGGCGCAGGGCGGCCACCACTGAGCTCCGCTCGGTGACCCGGGCCGGGGGGCTTCCCCCTGAGCCCGCAGACGCTCGCGGCGGGGGGGGGGGGGGCCCCCCCCCCCCGCCCCCCCCCCCCCGCCCCCCCCCCCCCCCCCCCCCCCCCCCCCCCCCCCCCCCCCCCCCGGCGTTCCCGGGCCCTGCGCGGCGCACGCACCGGCTGGTTTCGCGACGGATGAAACGATTCCGCATACTGATACCGCCGTGTGATCAAGGGTGGGAGGATGCGTGGCGGAGGCCGAAGGGCCCGGTCCCGAGGACCGGAAGCCGAAGTCCGACGAGGCGCACAGCGCCTTCACCCCGCCCCCCGGGACCACGCCGGATGTGCCGGCCGAGGACCAGCCGACCTCCGAGTTCGCCGTCCCCGACGGCATGGCGGCGCCGCCCCCCGAAGCGGAGGAGGGCTCCGCCTTCGCCGCTCCGGCCACCTACAGCGCCCAGCACTCCCCGCCCGCCTACACCCCCGGTCCGGGCTTCCCGGTCGCGCGGATGAAGGAGTCCCCCTGGCAGGACCGGATGCGCACGATGCTGCGCATGCCGGTGGACGTGCGCCCGGTGCCCGAGCCGGTGCAGAAGCAGCCCGAGTCGGGCCCCGCCGTGGGCCGCGTGCTCGACCTCACGCTGCGCATCGGCGAGCTGCTGCTCGCGGGCGGCGAGGGCGCCGAGGACGTGGAGGCCGCGATGCTCGCCGTGGCCCGGTCCTACGGGCTGGACCGCTGCGAGCCCACCGTCACGTTCACGATGCTGTCGATCACCTACCACCCCTCCCTGGTGGGCAACCCGGTCTCGGCGAACCGCACCGTCCGCCGGCGCGGCACGGACTACACCCGGCTGGCCGCCGTCTTCCGGCTGGTGGACGACATCAGCGCGCACGAGGTGGACATCTCCCTGGAGGAGGCCTACCGCCGCCTCGCCGAGATCCGCCGCAACCGCCACCCGTACCCCACCTGGGTGCTCACGGCCGCCGCCGGACTGCTGGCGGGAGCCGCGTCCGTCCTGGTCGGCGGTGGGGTCACCGTGTTCTTCTGCGCGGCCCTCGGCGCCGTCCTCGGCGACCGGATGGCCTGGTACTGCGCCGGGCGCGGGCTGCCGGAGTTCTACCAGTTCGTGGTGGCGGCGATGCCCCCCGCGGCCATCGGCGTGGCCCTGAAGATCGCCGAGATCGACGTCCGCGCCTCCGCCGTGATCACCGGTGGGCTCTTCGCCCTGCTGCCCGGACGGGCCCTGGTCGCGGGCGTGCAGGACGGCCTGACCGGCTTCTACATCACGGCCTCGGCCCGGCTGCTGGAGGTCATGTACCTCTTCATCGGGATCATCGTCGGCGTGCTCGTGGTGCTCTACGTGGGCCTCCAGTTCGGCGCCCAGCCGAACCCGGACGAGATCCTGCAGATCCCCAGCCGGCCGGTGCTCCAGATCCTGGCCTCGATGGTCCTGGTGTTCACCTTCGCGATCCTGCTCCAGCAGGAGCGCTCGACGGTGTGGATCGTGACCCTCAACGGCGGGGTCGCCTGGGTCACCTTCGGCGCGCTGCGGGCCGCCGAGCTGCCCCCCGTACCGTCCACGGCCATCGCGGCCGGGCTGGTGGGCCTGTTCGGGCAGCTCTTCTCCCGCTACCGCTTCGCCTCCGCCCTGCCCTACGTCACGGCGGCCATCGGACCGCTGCTGCCGGGCTCGGCGACGTACTACGGGCTGCTGTCGATCGCCGAGAACCGGCTGGACGCGGGGCTGGCCTCGCTCGTCAACGCCGCCGCCATCGCCCTCGCCATCGCGATCGGGGTGAACCTGGGGTCGGAGGTCTCCCGGCTCTTCATGCGGATCCCGGGCGCGCAGAGCGCCGCCAAACGCCGGGCGGCCAAGCGGACCCGCGGCTTCTGAGCCCCGCGGCCCGTTCCCCGCGCACCGGCCCCCGCCGCGGGTCCCGTTCCCGCGCCGCCCGTCCCCGGGTACGCGAACGCCCCGGGGACACCTGGTCTCCGGGGCGTACGAGGGGCCGTGGCGGGCCGTCTAGCGCTTGGCGTGCCGCCCGCGCTGACCGGGGGCCTGCGGCTCCTCCGGGGCGCCGTACGGGGCCGCGGGAGCCTGCGCGGCGGCCTTCGCCTTCTCCTTGCGGGACTTCATCACCTCGAAGACCACCGGGATGACGGAGATCAGCACGATGCCGATGAAGATCGGCTCGACGTTGTTCTTGATGACCTCGAACTGGCCGAGCTGGTAGCCGAGGCAGGTGACGCCCGCGCCCCAGGCGATGCCGCCGATGACGTTGAAGGTCAGGAAGGTCCGGTACTTCATGGCGCCGGCGCCCGCGACCATCGGCGCGAAGGTGCGGATGATCGGCACGAAGCGGGCCAGCACGATCGCCTTGGGGCCGTGCTTCTCCATGAACTCGTGCGCGGCGTCCAGGTTCTCGCGCTTGAAGACCTTGCTGTTCGGCCGGTTGAAGAGCTTCGGGCCGAAGAACTTGCCGATCAGGTAGCCCACCTGGTCGCCGATGACCGCGGCGGCCACGATCAGGGTGCACACCAGCCACAGCGGCTGGCTGATGCTGCCGCTCGCGACGAACAGGCCCGCCGTGAAGAGCAGGGAGTCGCCGGGCAGGAACGCGAAGAGGCCGGACTCCGCGAAGACGATGACCAGGATGCCGATCAGGCCGAAATGCCCGATCAGGTACTCCGGGGACAGCCACTCAGGGCCGAGCGCAAGCGTGTACACGAGTTCCGGGCTCTCCTGGATCAGGGGGTGTCGGCGGTGGGGGGCGACAAGAAGCTGGTCTCAATTATCAACGCACACGACCCCCGCCGGGTTCCAGGCCCGGAGGGGGTCGTGTGAGCGAGATCGCGGCCACCGCACGGCGACGGGGCGGTTACACCTTGCGCACGGCGTTGGCCGTGATCGCGTCCCTCAGGTGCTCCGCGAGGCCCGGCCGCATGGCGTCGTAGAAGGCCTTGAAGCGCTCGTCCGAGACGTACATGTCACCGAGGCAGGTGTGCATCTCGTACGGGCAGTCGTAGAACCACCGCGTGATGTGCAGGCGGTGCTCCTCGGCCATGTCCATCGCGGCCACGCCCTCGGACGGCTCCCCCGACTCCATCAGCGCGGCGTACCGGGCGCTCCAGTCGGCGACCTCGTCCTGCATCCGCTGCCAGTCGGCCTTGGTGTACGAGGCGGCCCGGCGCTGCGACTCGGCGTAGGAGTCGGTGTGGCCCCACCTCTGCTCCGCCTCCTCCCGGTACTGCTCGGGGTCCTTGTCCCCGAAGACCTCGAACCTCTCCTCGGGCGTGAGGTTGATGCCCATCTTCTTCGCCTCCATGGCGTGCTCAACGGCCTTGGCCATCTGCTGGAGCCGGGCGATCCGTTCGGTCAGGAGGGCGTGCTGCCGGCGCAGGTGCTCCCTCGGGTCCGATTCCGGATCGTCCAGCAGGACCGCGACCTCTTCGAGCGGGAAGCCGAGCTCCCGGTAGAACAGGATCCGCTGCAGCCGGTCGAGGTCGGCGTCGTCGTACCGCCGGTGCCCCGCCCCGCTGCGCCCGCTCGGGGAGAGCAGGCCGATCTCGTCGTAGTGGTGCAGGGTGCGCACCGTCACCCCGGCGAAACCGGCGACCTGGCCCACGGAGTAGCCCATCTTCCCGCTCCTCTGGTTGGGTACGCCCTTCACTGTGGGTCCTCACGCCGCGTGAGGTGCAAGTCCCTTCCGGGGCGGACCGGCTAGCCCATGGCCTTCGTGCCGTCCAGGGACTCCCGGATGATGTCCGCGTGGCCCGCGTGCCGGGCGAACTCGCGCACCAGGTGCAGCAGCATCCAGCGGATGGACACCTCGGCGTCGGGGAACCAGGGCGCCGGCGGGAGCGGGAACGAGTCGTCCAGGCTGGGCACTGACGCGACGAAGGCGTCCGTCTCCTCCTTGACCCCGTCCCAGAAGGCGAGCGCCGAGGCGGTGGTCTCGTCCTCGGTCAGCCGGAAGCCCTCGTGCCAGTCCTGCGGGGCCCGACCGTGCTCGTTCGGCTTGCCCTGGGCCATCCGCAGCCAGTTCAGCTCCACCTCGGCCGCGTGCTTGACCAGACCGGACAGCGACAGCTCGCTCGCGGTGGGACGGCTCGCGGCCTGCTCCTCCGTCAGCCCGCGGGCCGCCTGCCGCAGCGCCTCGCGCTGGTTCTCGACGAAGAGCAGGAGCGTGCCGCGCTCGTCGCCGGGGATCTCTTCGGTGGGGTGAGCCATGACCGACCGCCTTTTTCCGTGTGGGGCGCTTCCCGCGTCCCCCGTCTTTCCTGCTGACGGGAACCACGCTACGGAGCAATGCGGTCAGGGCGTGTCCTCTATGAGGCCCTAGAACGGAAAGTTCGTCCGGCCGTGCTGCACCGAGATCCACTTCTGGGTGGTGAAGGCCTCCACCGTGGCCTCGCCCCCCAGGCGGCCCAGGCCCGAGGCCTTCTCCCCGCCGAAGGCGGTCAGCGGCTCGTCGCCGATGGTGGAGTCGTTGACATGGATCATCCCGGTCTCGATGCGCTGCGCGAAGCGGACACCGCGCTCGACGTCCCGCGTGTGCACGGCCCCGCTCAGCCCGTAGGGGGTGGCGTTGGTCAGGCGCACGGCCTCCTCCTCGCCGTCGAAGACCACCAGCAGGGCCACGGGGCCGAAGATCTCCTGGCCCAGCAGGGGGGAGTCCTCGGGGAGTCCGGCCAGGACGGTCGGTTCGACGAGGTTGCCGCGCGTAGACCCGCGGACGAGCGCCCGGGCGCCCGACTCGACGGCGCGGTCCACGAGCGCGGTCAGGGCGTCGGCCTGGAAGGAGTTGATCAGCGGGCCGATGTGGGTGTCGGCCTCGCGGGGGTCGCCGGTCTTCAGGGCGCGGACCCGGGCGGTGAACTTCTCCGTGAACTCCTCGGCCACGGAGGCGTCGACGAGGATCCGGTTGGCGGCCATGCAGACCTGGCCCTGGAAGACGAAGCGGCTGAAGACGGCCGCGTCCACCGCGTAGTCGACGTCGGCGTCGTCGAGGACGACGAGGGCGCTGTTGCCGCTCAGTTCCAGGACGGTCCGCTTGAAGTGGCGGGCGGCGACGGCTCCGACGTGCCGGCCGGTGCGGTCGGAGCCGGCGAAGGAGATGACCTTCGGGACGGGGTGGGTGAGGATCGCGTCGCCTATCTCGGCGATGTCGGTGACCAGGACGTTGAGGAGTCCGGCGGGCAGCCCCGCGTCCTCGAAGATCTTGGCGATGATCCCGCCGCCCGCGACCGGGGCGTTCTGGTTCGGCTTGATCAGGACGGCATTGCCCAGCGCCAGGGCCGGGGCGACCGACTTCAGAGTGACCAGGAAGGGGAAGTTGAAGGGGCTGATCACGGCGACGACCCCGACGGGGAGGCGCTGGACCCGGTTCTCCTTGCCCGCGACCGGCGAGGGCAGGATGCGGCCCTCGGGGCGGACGGCCAGCTGGATCGCCTCGCGGAGGAACTCCATCGCGAGGTGGACCTCGTACTCGGCCTTGGGACGGGTCCCGCCGAGCTCGTCGATCATCGCCTCGACGATCTCCTTGTGGCGTTCCTCGGTGATGCGCAGGGCGCGTTCGAGGACGGCACGTCTCGCGTAGGGGGTGGTCGCCGCCCAGTCGCGCTGGGCCCGCTCGGCCGCGCGGTAGGCCCGGTCCACCTGCTCGACGGTGGCCACCGTGATGGCCGCGAGCTTCTCCCCGTTGTACGGGTTGACGTCGATGATGTCCCACGAACCGGTGCCGGCCAGCCATTCGCCGTCGATGTACTGGTGAGCCAGGTCGGTGAATATCGACATGCCATCCCTTACTGCGAGCGCGCACCCGTGCGCTGCACCGGAGACCGATCGGTCAGTCATGCACTGATCAGACGTCATAGTACGTGCGGATCAAGACAGTTGGAGCAGTCCACGCAGGAGATCGCGTGTCTTGTCAGGGTCTGGACAATCGGCCTGAAGCCGCTCCATCGCCCGCGAGTACTGCCCCACTTCCTCTTCTTTGTCCAGGTAGAGGGCACTGGTGAGCTGTTCCAGATAGACGATGTCCTGCAGGTCGGACTCGGGGAAGCGCAGCAGGGTGAAGGCTCCGCTCTCGCCCGCGTGCCCGCCGAAGGAGAAGGGCATCACCTGGAGGTGCACGTTGGGCCGCTGGCTGATCTCGATCAGGTGTTCCAACTGCCCGCGCATCACGTCGCGGTCGCCGTAGGGGCGGCGCAGCGCGGCCTCGTCGAGGACGGCGTGGAAGACCGGAGCGTTCTCGGAGACCAGGACCTTCTGGCGCTCCAGGCGCAGCGCCACGCGGCGGTCGATCTCGGCGGCGCCCGCGCCGCGCATGCCGCGCTGGACGACGGCGTGCGCGTACGCCTCCGTCTGGAGCAGGCCGTGGATGAACTGCACCTCGTAGATGCGGATGAGGGAGGCCGCGCCCTCCAGTCCGACGTAGGTCTGGAACCACCCGGGCAGCACGTCGCCATAACTGTGCCACCAGCCCGCCGCGTTGGCCTCCCGGACCAGCCCCAGCAGGGACTCGCGCTCCGCGCCGTCCGTGACCCCGTAGAGCGTCAGGAGGTCTTCGACGTCCCTGGCCTTGAAGCTCACCCTTCCCAACTCCAAGCGGCTGATCTTCGATTCGGATGCGCGGATCGAGTAGCCGGCCGCCTCACGGGTGATGCCGCGGGATTCTCGGAGTCGCCTGAGCTGTGAGCCCAGGAGGATGCGGCGCACCACGGAACCGCTGGCTTCTGCGGTCACTAGTCCTGCCCTCCCCATCGCAATGTCTGCGCGTGTGCGTCATGGGCCCCCGTACCCCGGTGCGAGAGTCTGCCACCAAAACGCATCGGACCGTACTCGTTCTGTAACGGAATCCGGCGTCCCGGAAAAGAAGTCCGTAAGTATGCGTAGGAAGAAATGAGCAAGAACCATCACGGGAGTGGACAGGTCCGGCGCGTGCACGTGCATCTGCCCTTGCATCCGGCTTCGGCATTCGGAACGATGGTGCCGCGCACCTGCGTGCTCTTCGCGCCGGCGCCGGACCCACCCCGCAGTTCTCTTCGGACAAAGCCGCCGCGCCGTCCGCGAATCCCGGGAGTGCCTCGCATGGGGACGAATGGATCGACCGTGCTAGAGCCGTTACGGCAGGGGCTGCCCCCGGTCGACCCCACGGCTGTCTCCGGGTCCGCCTCCTGCGCCCTGCCCGCCCGCTTCGAGGCGGTGCGCGGCGCCCGTTCGTTCACCCGGTCCACCCTGTCCCAGTGGGGCCTGGACGAACGCTTCGACGACGTCTCCCTGGTCGTGTCCGAACTCGTCACCAACGCGCTGCGGCACGCCCTGCCGGACGACGCGCGCGGCTGCGGCGGGGAGCCCGAGGGCTCCGTGCGGCTGCACCTGATGCGGTGGAGCACCCGGCTGGTGTGCGCGGTGCGCGACCCCAGCGAGGAGCGGCCGGGCGGCGCGTTCACACCGGAGCGGACGGACGAGAACTGTGACCTGGAGTCCGGGCGCGGACTGTTCCTCGTGGACGCCTACAGCGACAACTGGGGCTGGCACCCGCTCGCGGGCAGGCTGACCGGCAAGGTCGTCTGGGCGCTCTTCATGCTCCAGGACTGACCCTCCCGAGGGGGCCGCGCCGACGGGGAGCACGACGCCGCGAACAGGACAACTGGCCGGGGTTGATCGTTTCGATCAGTCCCGGCCAGTGCACGTGCACGGCTCGAATTGATGCGCTGTTCCGTCAGCCGATCAGATGATCGAACTCCCCGTCCTTGACGCCCAGCAGCAGCGCCTCGATCTCGGCCGGCGTATACACGAGCGCCGGTCCGTCGGGAAAGCGCGAATTGCGCATGGCGACGTCACCGCCGGGCAGTTTGGCGAACTCCACGCAGGATCCCTGCGAGTTGCTGTGTCTGCTCTTCTGCCAGGTCAGCTCATACAAGGAAGCGAGTTCTGCAGCTGCCATCCCGTTGTACGCGTGGTCCACAGGAAGCCCCCGATAGTGCAGATGTCAACTCCACCGGATCATAGCTGTGTTCATCAGTGCATGCATGGGCAGATGCACGTGCACGCGCGGTGCAGAACCGGTCACTGTTGATCACTTTCTACGGGCGGAGCGCCTCGGACACCTCGTCCAGCGCCTCCAGAAGCTGCTCCCCGGCCCCCCGCAGAACGGCTGTTTCCGGGGCGTTCCCGTCGGGCAGCAGTCCCCGGACCCCTTCCCACTCCGGGACCCGCCGCTCCCGCACCGCCTTCGCCCCCGCCTCGGTCGCCTCGCGCAGGGCCCGTGCCAGCTCCGCCGCCCCCGGCACCGGGGCGTGGGTCCGGTCCGGCAGGTGGGCCTCCCACAGCATCGCGTGGCGGCCCAGCGCCGCAAGGGCGTCCCCCGCCCCGTCGGCGGCCGCACGGGACAGCCCCCGGTGCCGCACCGGCTCCCCCGCCGCCCGCGCGAGCGCCTCCTGCCAGGCGATCCGGGCGTCCCGGGACGCCAGCAGCGCCTCCCGCACGTCGGCCCGCCGGGCCCCGGCCGGGTCGGCGTACTGCCCGAGCACGGCGGCCGCGTACCGCCCTACGGCAGCCAGCCAGTCGGCGAGGCGGGTCCGCAGCCGCGGGGTCTCCCAGGCGGGGTAGACGGCGTACGCCACCATCGCCAGGACCCCGCCGACCAGGGTCAGGGCGATCCGGTCGGGGACGGTCTGGTCCCAGCGGACGCCGCCCATGCCGAGCAGGAAGACAACGTAGGCCGAGACGAAGGCCTGTGCGACGGCGTACCCGGTGCGCATCAGGGTGTACATCAGGCCCGCGCTGACCACGGCGAGCGCGCCCGACAGGTACATCCCGGGCTGCGCCAGCTGCACGATCGCGGTCGCGGCGAAGACCCCGACCAGGGTGCCGCCGAACCGGGCCACGGCCCGGGACCAGGTCTGGGTGAAGTCGGGCCGCATCACCATCACCGAGGTCATCGGCGCCCAGTAGGCGTGCCCGAACGGCAGCGCCTGCCCGATCAGATATCCCGCGCAGGCCACCGCCGTGACCCGTACGGCGTGCCGCAGGATCGGCGACCCCGGCCGCAGTTCGGCCCGTACGGCCCGCGCCACCAGCGGCACCAGCTCCGGCAGCGTGGGCCGCAGCATCGACTCGGCCGGGTCGGCGATCCGCCCGGACCCCGGACCGGACCCCGGACCGGCCGTCTCCAGGACGTCGTCCAGCAGCGCGGCCAGCCGCCGCGCGGCCCGCAGCGGCGGGCCCGCGAGCAGGTCGGGCAGGTCCGGGGCCTTGAGCACGGACAGGGCCGGCGCGGGCAGCCGTACGGGGTCCCCGTGGCGGATCGCGTGCGCGGCGGCGTCCAGCACCGTCCCGGCGGCGGCGAGCAGCTCCCGCACGCGCTCCCGGGCCGGACCCTCCGCGGGAGCCCCGACGGCCGGGTCGGCGAGCGAGGCCAGCACGGGCCGGATCCGCTCGGCCAGACCCCGCGCCCCGTGCAGTTCGGCCGGCCGCCGCCGGGCCTGGCGGACGGTGACGGCGGCGGCGTCCCGCGCCTTCATCAGCGGTACGGGGTCGAAGGAGGCGGCGGGGTCCTGCCGCAGCCGGCGGGCGTAGTCGGCCTCGGCGGCGAGCGCGTCGGCCAGGGCGTCGCGCCGGTCGCCCCAGCGGCGGATCGGGAACATCACGATCAGCAGCGCCTGGACCATCCCTCCGGCCGCGATCACCACGGCGTGCCCGGCGGCCTGCGCGACGGAGGTCGGCAGGGTGACGGTGACCAGCATGATCGCGACGTTGCCCGAGGCGATGATCCCGGCGGTGGGCCCGGCCGCCCACAGCATCCCCGTCACGAACGTCCAGACGGCTAGCAGGAGCAGGAAGAGCACGGTGGTGGAGGAGCCCACCAGGTAGCCGACGAAGGTGGAGACGGCCAGGGTCAGCCCCGAGGCGAGGGCGAGCACCGGGCGCGGGCGCCAGCTCTGCTGGAAGGAGGCGATGGCGGCCATGAAGGCGCCGAAGGCGGAACTGGCCGCTGCCCCGGGCCCGAGGAAGGCCAGCCCGAAGCCGATGACGAGCGCGAGCCCGGCGGCGGCGCGGACCGCGGCGAGCGGCTCCAGCCGGGTCCGTTCCACCGTCATGCCCGAGCGGGCGGTGTCCTTCAGCGCCCGGAGCCAGCTCATGGCGTCGAGCGTAGCCGTTTTCAGGGTTTCTTCAGGGTTTCTTCAGGTTTGTGCGCAGCCCTTGCCCCGCTGTTCCATGGGACGGATCATCAACCGGCCGAAGTCACGGTCCGGCCGTCGTCCGAAAGGTGGGTACGCACATGCTCCGCAATGGCCTAGAGCCCTGGCACCTGATCATCGTCCTGGTGGTGTGCCTGCTGGTGTTCGGCTCGAAGAAGCTGCCCGACATGGCCCGTTCCCTGGGGAAGTCGGCGCGCATCCTGAAGTCGGAGGCCCGGGCCATGCGCACGGAGGACGGCGCCCGCCCGGAGACCCGCCCGGAGACCCCGGCCGCCCAGACCCCGGCCGCCCAGACCCCGGCCGCCCAGCCTCCGGCCGTCTAGCCCCTGCCGGGAAGCGAGGGCCGCCGCCCCGCGCCCACGTGCGCGGCGTCGGCGGCCGCCGTGCCGTCCTCCCAGCCCGCGTGGTCGGTGGCGCCGCGCAGCCGGGTCGTCGTGGTCCGGGGGAACATCTCGTCCGCCCGCGAGGTGACGGCGACGTCCCGGGCCACCAGGGCGGGCAGGTTGTCCGCCGCCTCGGTGGCCGTGTGCTCGGCGGTCTCCGCCAGCCGGCGGCCGAGCCGACTGGCGTAGGCGAGCAGGAAGGACTGCCGGAAGGTCTTGGTCCGCTTGCGCCCGCCGGCCCGCTGCGCCGCTTCGGCCCGGGTCATCGCCGCCGTGCCCTGCACGAGCAGGGAGGTGTGCAGCAGCTCCACCGCCTCCAGGTCGCTCTCGAAGCCGACCACCGTGGAGAACTCGAAGCCGCTGTTCCACACCGCCCGGCAGCGGTTGGCGGTGGCCACCGCGTCCAGCAGCACCGCCTTGGCCTCCTCGTACGGGGGCTCCACCCCGATCCGGCAGGCCCCCGGGACCTGCGCCGGGCCGCCGCCGCGCGCCGCCAGCAACGCCTCGTCCACCGTGTGGCGGGCCATCAGCTCCTGCGCCTTCGCGCTGAGCGCCTCGGCCTCCTCCGGGTACGTCGTCGCCTCGGCCTTCGCGAGCAGCGCCCGGATCCGCCCCAGCATCCGCGGCTCGATGTGCGCGTGCGCCTGCTCGGTGAGGTCACCGGGGAGCGGGCCGACCGGTTCGATCGACGGCAGCCGCACCAGCAGCCGCAGCACCTCCAGGACGGCAGTGGCCAGGGTGAACCGGTCCGCCTTGACGCGCCGCGCGAGCTGTTCGGCGTACGCCCCGTCCTCGTCCCACCAGAGCTCGGCGTCGGTCCACCGCTCCGGGAGGCGTGCGTAGCGGCGCGCCTCGGCGGCCACCAGGTCGGCGGTGATCCGCAGGTGGAGCTCGTCCAGGTCGCGGCGGACCAGCCGCAGCACGTCGGCGGGCTGCCAGCCCCGCTCCCAGGCCTGCCGTACGTACGCCTCCCCGCGCGCGAGCAGCTCCCGCCCGACCCCGCCCCACCTCGCGGGCTCGGCGGCGAGCACGGAGGCGCCCGTGTCCAGCCCGGCGTCGTCCTGGGCGTAGAGGGCGGCGGCGAAGGCCCGGTCAACGGTTGCGGCGAACTCACTCACCCCTTCAGCTTGACATGCCCCCCGCGCCCGGCCGGTCCGCTCCCGGCGCGCGCGGCCCCGCCCCCGCGGCCCGGCCGCGCCGGGAAGGCCCTTGTCAGACCCCGGTGGGACACTCGCACCCGTGAGCGACGCACCCGGCCCCTGGGCCCTCGCCGAAGACGGCGACGGCTGGTGGCACGCCGCGCCCGTGCCGCCCGCCACCGGCTCCCGCCTGCGCGTCCGCGACCCCGCCGAGGCCGTCCGGGCCGCCCCCGCCGCGACCCGCTGGATCTGGCGGTCCACCGCCGCCGTCTACCCCCGCCTGCTCGCCGCCGGCGTCCGTGTCGAGCGCTGCCACGACGTCGAGGACGCCGAGCTGCTGCTCCTCGGCCACGAGGGCCGCTTCGGCGAACCCCGCTCCGCGGCCGCCGCCTGGGCGCGCCTCAACGACGCGCCCGTCCCGGCGGACCCCCCGCAGCGCGCCGCCGAACCCGGCACCCAGGACTCCCTCTTCGACCCGCGGCCCGCCGTCCCGGTCTCCCTCGACGCCCTGCTCGCCGTCCACGCCGACCAGACGCGCCGCCTCGCCGCGACCGACCGTCCCGACCGGATGCGGCTGCTCACCGCCTCCGAGTCGGCCGCGTTCCTGATCGCGGCCGAGATGCACCGGGCCGGGCTGCCCTGGCGAGCCGACGTCCACCGCGCCCTGCTGACCGAGCTGCTGGGCGAGCGCTACGCGGGCCGTGGCGAGCCCCGCCGGCTCGCCGCGCTCGCCGACGAGGTCTCCGCCGCGTTCGGCCGCCGCGTGCGCCCCGATCTGCCGGCCGACGTGATCAAGGCGTTCGCGGAGGCCGGGATCAAGCTGCGCTCCACCCGGCGCTGGGAGATCCAGGAGCTCGCGCATCCGGCCGTGGAACCGCTGATCGCCTACAAGAAGCTGTACCGGATCTACACCGCCCACGGCTGGTCCTGGCTGGCCGACTGGGTCCACGACGGCCGTTTCCGCCCCGAGTTCCTCCCCGGCGGCACCCTCACCGGCCGCTGGGTCACCAACGGCGGCGGGGCGCTGCAGATCCCGAAGGTGATCCGGCGGGCGGTCGTCGCCGATCCCGGCTGGCGGCTGGTCGTCGCCGACGCCGACCAGATGGAGCCGCGCGTCCTCGCCGCGATCTCCCGCGACCCGGCCTTCATGGAGGTGGCGGGCCGCGCCGAGGACCTCTACGCGGCCGTCTCCCGCCAGGGCTTCTCCGGCGACCGGGAACAGGCCAAGCTCGCCGTCCTCGGCGCGGTCTACGGGCAGACCTCCGGCGACGGCCTGAAGAACCTGGCCGCGCTGCGCCGCCGGTTCCCGCGGGCGGTGGCCTGCGTGGACGAGGCCGCGCGGGCGGGCGAGGAGGGCCGGCTCGTGCGGACCTGGCTCGGCCGGACCTGCCCGCCGCCCGTGACCGCCGCCGAGGACGACGGGGGCGAAGCGGGGCTCCCCCAGGACTCCGGGGACCTCCCGGACGGCACCGGCCGCCCGGACCGCGGGAGCCGCCCGGACGGCTGGACACCGAGCTACGCCTCCGCCGACACCCGCGCCCGGGGCCGCTTCACCCGCAACTTCGTCGTGCAGGGCAGCGCCGCCGACTGGGCCCTGCTGATGCTCGCCGCGCTGCGCCAGTCCCTCGCCTCGGCGGGGATGCGCGCGGAGCTGGTGTTCTTCCAGCACGACGAGGTGATCGTGCACTGCCCCGCCGAGGAGGCGCCTGCCGTCGCCGAGGCGATCCGGGCCGCCGCCGACCGGGCGGGCCGCCTCACCTTCGGCAACACTCCGGTCCGCTTCCCCTTCACCACCGCGGTCGTGGAGTGCTACGCCGACGCGAAATGACCCGCGTCGGCCGCAGGGCACCCGGGCCGTTCCTCAGGCCCGGCCGAAGTCGTGGAAGTACACGTGGAACTCCTCGCGCACGAAGCCCTCCGACTCGTACAGCCCCTGCGCGACCCGGTTGTCGTAGGCGGTCTCCAGCTGCACCCCCGCCACCCCTTCCTCCCGTGCCCGGCGCAGCACCTCGCGCAGCAGCGCCCGGCCCGCGCCGGTGCGGCGGCCGGACGGGGCGACGTAGAGGTCGTTGAGGATCCACGCCGTGCCCAGGGTGAGGGAGGAGAAGGCCCGGTAGACCTGTGCGAAGCCGACCGTTCCGGCTCCGGGCACGTCCGCGAGCAGCACCAGCGACTCGCCCTTCGCGATGCGCCGGGCGAGGAACTCCCGGGCGCCCTGCCGGTCCCGGGCCGCGGGCACCCCGTAGAAGTCGAGGTAGCCGAGGAACAGCCCGGTGGCCGTCTCCACGTCCGCCCCGCCCGCTTCGCGGATCTCCACCGTCAGGTCGTCACCCATGTACGTCTCCCTCGTTCCGCCGTCGTGCCCGCCCCATTGTGCGCGGGGCGGGCGGGCGGGAGCGGCGGATCCTGGAGGTCCCTCAGTGGCCCGTGACGGGCTGCGGGGGCAGCCTGAAGAGGTGCTGGGGGGTGACGACCCGGGTAATGGCCTCACCGAACAGGGCACTGGGCTCGGCGCCGTCGGAGGCGGTGTCCGTGTTGAGCAGGACGACCATGGTGGCCCGCTCCTGCGGCAGGTACACGGTCAGCGACTGGTAGCCGGGCAGGGATCCGTTGTGGCCGATCCAGCCCTCGACGTTGAAGATGCCCAGGCCGTAGCCGGTGTCCGGGAGGTCACCGGCCGGGCTCACCTTCAGCCGCTCCGCCTGGGTGGCGGGGGTCAGCAGGGTGCCGGTGGCCAGGGTCTTGGCCCAGCTCCGCAGGTCGGGGAGGTCGGAGATCATCGCTCCGGCCGCCCAGCCCCAGGAGGGGTTCCAGTCGGTGGCGTCCTCGGTCTTCCCGCTGGCGGTCTGGTCCGTGTAGCCGTGCGCGTGCGGACTCGGGAACTCCGCGCCGGTCGGGAAGAGGGTGTGCTTCAGCCGGGCGGGCTTGACCACCTGCTGGTCGATGTAGTCGGCGAGCTTCTTCCCGCTCACCTTCTCCACCACCAGCCCCAGCAGGATCAGGTTGGTGTTGGAGTACTCGAACCTGGCGTCCGGCGCGAAGTTCACGGGGTGCCCGAAGGAGTACGCGAGGAGCTCCCGCGGCGTGAAGTTCCGCCGGGGGTTGCTCGTCAGGGCCTTGAAGAACCCTTCGTCCTCCGAGTAGTTGAACAGTCCGCTGCGCATGCCGGCCAGCTCGCGCAGGGTGATCCTGTCGCCGTTCGGGACGCCCGCGACGTACCGGCCGACGGTGTCGTCCAGGCCCACCTTGCCCTGGTCGACCAGTCTCAGCAGGGCCGTCACGGTGAAGGTCTTCGTCTCGCTGCCGATCCGCATGTTCAGGCCGGGTGTCATGGGCGTTCCGGTCGCCTTGTCGGCCACGCCGAAGGCCCGTACGTACTCGCCCTTGCCGGGGGCGGAGAGGGCCACGATGACCCCGGGGACCCTGGCCTCGCGCAGCACCTTCAGCACGGCCGCGTCCAGCCGCGCCGTCACCTCGGGGGTGAGCTTCGGGAACCCCTGGGCCGCGGGGGTCGGGGAGGGCGTGGCCGCGGGGGTCGCCGCTGCCGCCGCCGGGGGCGCTTGCGCGTACCGGGCGTAGCCCGCTCCGACGCCGACCGGCACCACCACCAGACCCGCCGCGGCGGCCGCGACCGCCGCGCTGCGCCACCGTGTCGTCATGCCCGGCCTCCTGCCCGTGCGCCGCCGCCCCCTCCCCACGCTAGCCCCGCCCTCCTCGCCCCTGCGACCGCAGGGGCGAGGGGGCCGGGAAGGGGAAGGGGCGGGGCCGGGGCGGGCGGGCTGCGGGCCGGATCAGTCGATCACGATCTCCGTCTCGAAACGGCCGCCCAGGTCCCTCAGGCGCCGCTCGCACTCCTGCCGGGTCGGCGCCGAGAGCACCGCCGCGGCCAGGAAGTCCGAGGAGAGGGCGGCCTCGGCGAGGACCTCCCCCGGCTCGGCGAAGACCCCGTAGAACCGCACCCAGGGCTCCTCCGGGATCACCGGGATGGCGCGGACCGTTCCGGGCCGCTTCATCATCAGGACCTGCCCCGCCATGCGGACCGGCCGCAGCCGCCCGCCCTCCGGCCCGGCCCGGAGCCCCGCCAGGGCCGGCAGGGGCAGTCCCGTGTGGGCCCGCACCGCCAGTTCCACGGGGTGCACCTCGAACACCGCGTCCAGCACGTCCCGGATGCGCGCCCCCGCCGGCCGGGCGGCGACCTCGCAGACCACGAGGCGGTCGTCGGGCGTGTGGAAGACCTCCGCGTGGAAGGCGTGGTCCGCCGGCCCGCCCAGTGCCCCGAGGGCCTCCTCGGCCAGCGCCAGCAGGCGCGGGGTCAGCGGGTCCCCGGGGTCCAGGGTGAGGTCCACCCGGGCACCGGGATCGGCCTGGAAGGAGGCGAGGTCGTACTGGTACTGCGAGGGCCAGGCCATGACGGTGCGTCCGTCCACGACCACCCCGTCCACGTGGCACATCCGGCCCGGTACGTACGCCTCCACCAGGAGGTCCTCACGGAGACCGGCGGCGGGCGCGTAGGCCCCGGCCAGGTACTCCTCCAGTTCCCCGGCGGTCCCCACGATCCGCAGCCCGACGGAGCCGAAGCCGTCGCGGGCCTTGAAGACCACCGGCAGGCCGTGCTCCGCCGCGAAGGCCCGCGCCCCGTCCGCCGTGGCGGGCAGCGCGTACGGGGCGACCTCGACGCCGGCCGCCCGCAGACGTTCCTTCATCAGGACCTTGTCCCGGAAGGGCAGGACCCCGTCCGGCAGCTGCCCGGGCAGGCCGAACTTCTCCCGCAGCCGGGACGCCCGGAGCAGGTCCGCCTCGTGGAACGCGATGACGTGGGTGACCTCGTACGCGTGGGCCAGGTCCTCGGCCAGCCGGTCGAGCCGCTCCTCGTCGTCGAAGCTGTCGAGGACCTCCAGCCGGCGGTAGCCACCGGGGCCGTCCGGGACCCGCTCGCCTCCCCCTTCGATCCGGTCGCGGGCCGCGATCAGCACGACGCCGCCGTCGAGTCCGTCCAGCCACCGGTCGTACGGGAACGGGTCCAGCGGGAAGCGGTGCAGGACGAGCGCGGTCACGCCGCCGCCCCGAGGGCGGCGGCCGGGTCCTGCGCGGCCCCGGCGGCCGGGGCGACGTCGATGCGGATCTGCGCGGTGAGCCGCTCGCAGAGGGCGATCGCCGCGTCGGTGTCGGCCGCCGTCACGGCGGCGAAGCCGAGGCGGTCCCAGTTGTCGCGCAGCGGGCGCACCGGGTCGCCGGGACGTACGGAGACCTCCACGGCCAGCACGTCGGCGCGGGCGGCGACCTCCTCCACGCCCGACACGGCGGTGACCGTTCCGGGGTCGCGGAGCACGAAGCGGGTGCAGGCCCCGGCGCGGGCCGCCGGGGGCCCGGCCAGCGGCTCGACGAGGCCCAGGGGCCAGGCCATCCCGTAGCCCATGAGGTCGATCCCGTAGGCCGCCTCGACGAGTTCGTTGATGTGGCCGCCGCCCACCCGGTTGTGGGACTCGATGACGACCGGGCCGCGGGATCCGAGGCGCAGTTCGGTGTGGCTCGGCCCGTCGGTCACGCCCATCGTGTCGAGGAAGTCCGCGACCGCGGCCGTGATCCGGGCGTGGTCCCCCGGTGCGAGCCGGGCGGGCAGGGCGTGGCCCAGCTCCGCGAAGTGCGTGTCGTCGACGAGCTTCTCCGTCACGGCGACCACCACGTGGCGGCCGGCGAAGCTGAGGGCCTCCACGCTGAACTCGGGGCCGTCGAGGTAGGACTCCATCAGGAACTCGTTCACCGTGTACAGGGTCGAGCCGCGGTCGGTGCGCCGGCCGCGCAGCTCCTCGATCCGCTCCCACACCGCGTCGAGCTCCGCGGCGCCGTTCACCCTGATCAGGCCGAAGCTCGCGGTGGCGTCGGTGGGCTTGACGATGAACGGGAAGCCGGCCCGCCCGGCGAAGGCGTCCAGGGACTCCCGGTCGGTGACCCGGTCCCAGTGGATCGACAGCCGCCCGTGGTCGGTCAGGTGCTGCCGCATCAGGTATTTGTTGCGCATGCGGCGGCTGACCTCGGGGCGGGTGCCGGGGAAGCCGAAGTGGTCGTTCAGCCGGGCCGCCGTGTCCAGGCCGCCCTCGGTGAGCGAGACGACCGTGTCGAAGTCCCAGACCTCGCGGGCGGCCTCGGCGAGCGGCCGTACGGTCGCCCAGTCGGTGTAGTCGATCATCAGGAGGACGTCGGCCAGCCCGGTCTGGAAGGCGTTGACCTTGTCGGGGTGCTGGAGCAGGACCACGCGTACGCCCAGGTCCTTGGCCCGTTCGAGGTGCTGGTCGGTACCGCCGACGAGCAGCACGGTCCGGTCGCCGGGGGCGGCGCTCGGGGCGGGGGCGGGCGCGGTCTGCGCGGTCGGCGCGGTCATCACAGGGCTTCCTTCGGGGTGGGGGCGGTCCGGGCGCGCAGTGCCGCGTGGGCCGCTGAGATCCGCTCGGCGGCCTCGGCGGGGCTCGCGGCGTCGACGACGGCGTAGCCGTGGCGGGTGCCGGAATCGGTGGTGAGCGGGAGGACGTCACCGGGTCCGTACGGGAAGTGCACGGCGTGCACGTGGTCCAGGGCCTTGAGCTCGTCCAGGCCCTCGACGGACTCCAGCCGTCCCGCGGGCAGCCGGAAGAAGCCGACGCAGGCGTACCGGTGGGCGGCGGGCGCCCGCACGTCCTCCCCGGCCAGCCCGCGGAAGATCGCGGCCTCCAGGTCGAAGCCGGTGGCCACCTCCACGAGGAGCGGGATCCTGTCGCCTCCGAGCCGGGCCTGGGACTCCACGACGCGCGGCCCGGCCGGAGTGAGGATCACCTCGGTGTGGGCGGGGCCGAAGGCGAAGCCCGAGAGGTCGAGCAGGGCGGTGACGGTGGAGCGGATGTCCTGCGCCTGCGCCGGGTCGAGCGGGGCCGGATGGACGTGCCCGGTCTCGATGAATCCGGGCGGCCCGCTGGTCTGCTTGGCGGTGATCCCGACGACCTGGTGCGCGCCGCCGACGCTCAGGGTCTCCACGCTGAACTCGGGGCCCTCCAGGAACTCCTCGACGATGAAAGGGCCTTCGATGCCGGCCGCCTTGACCCGCTCGGTCCATTCGGCCAGGTCCGCGACGGTGCGCACCAGCGCGACCCCACGGCTGCCGGCGGAGTTGGTGGGCTTGACCACGGCCGGCAGCCCGAACTCCGCCAGCAGCGGCTCGACTTCCGCGAGGCCGGCGGCCTCCCGGGCGCGGACCACGGAGACGCCGGCCGCGTTGAGGAGGCCGCGCATGGCGTTCTTGTCGTTGAGCAGCCGCACCGAGGCGGCGCTGTTCGGGGACAGGCCCAGCGCCTCCGCCTCGGCGACCACCGGGGCCATGCTCCGCTCGCTGCCCAGGTGCAGTACGTGATCGACCCGGTGTTCCCGGGCCGTGCGGGCCACCAGGGCGCGCAGCGCGGCCTCGTCCTCGAAGTCGGTGAGGAGCAGTTCCTCCGAGTGCGCCGCGACCTGGTCGAGGTAGGCGGCGGTGCGCAGCTTCGGGTCCCAGACCGACCAGACCCGGAAGCCGGCCTCGACGGCCTTGCGGACGAGCTGCTCGTACGGCATCACCATCAGGAGCCGGCCGGCGGTGCGGGGGTGGGTCATGACGTGGCTCCGTTCCGGACAGGCGCGGCGGCCTGCGGGTTCTGGTCCGCGGCGGCGGGGTCCTGCTCGGCGGCGGCCCGGCGGGCCTCGCGCAGCGGCAGCAGGGAGCGGTAGACGAGGATGGCGCCGAGGCCGGCGGCTCCGTAGAGCAGGCTCATGCCGACCGGGGAGAGGAACGCCCCCACGGTCACGCACAGCGAGCCGACGAGCAGTCCGATGCGCGGCACCAGGCCGTAGGCGGCCAGGTACTTGGTGCGGGCGACCGGGTCGACGAGGTCGGCCAGGATGGCCTGCTTGACCGGCACGTTCATGATCTCCCCGAGGGTGAACACGACCGCGCCGGCGATCAGGATCCAGCCGCTGTTGCTGACGGCGAGGACCATGTATCCGGCGGTGAAGACGGCGATGCCCGCGTAGAGCCGCACCCGGTCCGGGAGCCGGCGGAACATGCTGCCCGTGAACAGGGCGAAGACGACGACCAGCGCGGTGTTGACCGCCCTCAGGATGCCGAGCATCGCGACCCCGTCCACCGCCGGGAACCAGCGCTCCAGGCCTGCCAGCGCCTGCTCGGGGAACTCGTCCGCGAGCCGGACGGCGACGTAGTAGCCGATCTGGACCTCGACGGCCCGGGTGAGGATCGCGGCGCCCACCAGCCGCAGGAACACCCGGTCCCGGGAGACGGCGAGGTAGCCGCGGAGCATCGCCGGAACGCCGGCGGCCTGCTCCTTGGCCGACTCCGGGGCGCTCTCGGCGATCCACCACCGCACGACCAGCGCGGTCGCCGCGGACAGTACGGCCGCGGCGGTCAGCAGCAGGGTGAAGTGGTCGCCGTAGAAGAAGCCGCCGATCAGGGCTCCGGCGGTGAACGCCATGTTGATCGACCAGTAGTTGATCGTGTAGACGAGCGTCCGGGTCTCGGGGGTCGAGACGTCGATCATCATCGCGTCGGCGGCCGGGGTGGCCGCGCTCGCCAGGCAGGTGTTGAGCAGGAAGAGGACGAAGGTCACCGCCCCGGACTGCCACCAGGGCGAGTTGGCCAGGGCGAGCAGCCCGAAGGTGAGGGCCGCGCCGACCTCGCCGGCGACCATCAGCGGCTTGCGGCCGTGGACGTCGGCCAGGTGGCCGCCGAGGAAGTTGCTGGCGATGCCCGCGGCGGCCACCACCATGGTCAGCACGCCGGCCGCGGCCGCCCCGTAGAGCGTGGCGAGGTGGATGACCATCAGCGGCATCAGCATGATGCCGAGCAGCCGCTGGACGAATCCGACGCCGAGCCTCAGCTTGATGTTCGGATGCAGGTCGCGGACGTTCATGCCGCGGCCCCCTCGCGCCCGCCGCCGGCGGGGCCGGCGCTCTCGGCGGGTACGGGGACGGGCTCGGTGTGCTGGGCGGTCACCGGCATGTC
Organism: Streptomyces sp. AB3(2024); assembly: GCF_041862025.1. Classification (NCBI taxonomy): domain Bacteria; kingdom Bacillati; phylum Actinomycetota; class Actinomycetes; order Kitasatosporales; family Streptomycetaceae; genus Streptomyces; species Streptomyces sp. AB3(2024). Next base: position 55,115 of record NZ_JBGWAB010000016.1, on the reverse strand, counting down.
TGGGTTCCTTTGCGAAGGGGGAGGGCGCAGGCCGGCCCCGCGGCGGAGGGGGTCAGGACCGCACGGTCAGCGCGGCGGGCTGTCCGGCGGCGGCCTTCCCGGCGGCCGGCTTCCCGGCGACGGGCTGCTCGGCGACGGGCTTGACCACGGCGTCCCGGGAGGCGGTGGCGCCGGCCTCCGCCTCGTCCTCCTCCCAGAGGCTGAGGTAGCGCTCGCCGGTGTCGGGCAGCACCGTGACGATCGAGGCCCCGATGTAGTCCGGATGCGCGGCCAGCCGGGCGCAGGCGTGCGCGACGGCGCCGGAGGAGACCCCCACGAAGACGCCCTGACGGCGGGCGAGCCCCCGGGCGGCGGTCATCGCGTCCTCGTCGGAGACGGTCACCACGCTGTCGATCAGGGCGACGTCGGTGGTCGGGGCCACGAAGCCGCCGTTGAGGCCGGGGATCCGGTGCTGGCCGCCGGTGCCCTGGGAGAGCACGGGCGAGTTCTCCGGCTCGACCGCGACGACCCGGATGGTCGGGTCCTGCTCCTTCAGGTACTTCGCGATGCCCGTCAGGGTCCCGCCCGTGCCCACGCCGCAGACCAGCACGTCGACGCGGCCGGCCGTGTCGGCCCAGATCTCCGGGCCGGTGGTCTCGTAGTGCGCCCGCACGTTGTCGGCGTTCTCGTGCTGGCAGGGGAACCAGGACCCGGGGATCGACGCGTGCAGCTCCTCGGCCTTGGCGATCGCGCCGGAGTACCCCGCGTCGCGCGGGGTCTGCACGACCTCAGCCCCGAGCGCCTTGAGCAGGGAGACCCGCTCGCGGGTGGCACTGTCGGGCAGCACGATCACGCAGCGGTAGCCGCGGGCGGCGCAGAGCGCGGCCAGCGAGATGCCCGTGTTGCCGGAGGTCGCCTCGATGACGGTGCCGCTGCCGGGCGTGATGTCGCCGCGCTCCTCGGCGGCGCGCAGCATGAACAGGGCGGCCCGGTCCTTGCTGGTGGACATCGGGTTGGCGGACTCCAGCTTGGCCAGCACCTCGGTGCCCGGGGCGGTGTCCTCGAAGCGCAGGCGGATCAGCGGGGTCGACCCGATCAGGTCCTCGATGCTGTCGGCGATGCGGCGGTTCTCACTGCTGTCCACGTCTGGGTCCTCACAAGTCGGTTCGTACGGCTGCTGGTTCGGGTGGTCGTACGGACGGCCGTACGCCGGCGGGGCCGGAACGCGGACGGGGCTACCAGGAGCCGGCCGAGGCGGTCACGGCGTACAGGTCCTCCATGGGCTCCGGCTCCTTGCCGACCGCCTTGATCACGGCGGTGGCCGCCAGCACCCGTGCTCCCGGAGGCACGTCCTTGTTGACCAGCGCCTGTGCCCCGATGACGGCGTGCTCGCCGATGGTGACGGGACCCAGCACGGTCGCGTTCGTGCCGAGCACGACGTTGCGGCCCACCACCGGATGGCGGCGCTCGCCCTCGGGGCGGGCGTTGTCGCTCCACCACCCGACGGCGCCCAGCGTCACCTGGTGGTAGATGGTCACGTCGTCCCCGACCACCGCGGTCTCGCCGATCACGACGGCCGCGCCGTGGTCGATGAACACGCGCCGGCCGAGCACGGCACCGGGGTGGATCTCCACGGCGGTGCCGCGGCGTGCGTACCAGGCGATGATCCGCGCGGTCATCCGCATCCCGCGCCCGTGCAGCCGGTGCGCGACCCGGTGCGACCACAGCGCGGGCAGCGCCGCGTGCAGCAGCGCCTCGCGGCGGTTGCGCATGGACGGGTCCCGCGCCACCACCACCTCCAGGTCCTCCTTCATGATCCGGAAGAGCCCTATCCGGTCACCGGCCATCAGACGAGCACCTCGGCCGTGTCGACCGCCGCCAGCACCGCTCCGGTCAGGCTCTCCAGCCGCGCCACGAGCTCCGGGTCGGTGTACCGGCCGTCCTCGGTGGCCTGCCCGCCCGCCCCGGCGACGGCGACCGGCTCGTGCTCCACGACCCGCGCACCGCACCGGGCGAGTACGCCGACCAGCCCGGCCTGGGCGTCGAGGGCGCCGCGCGCTCCGGGGGAGGCACTGGCCACGGCCGTCACCTTCCCGGTCAGCGCGCTCGGGCCGTCGATGCCGCGGGACAGCCAGTCCAGCGCGTTCTTCAGCGCGCCCGGCATCTCGCCGTTGTAGGAGGGGGTGCTGATGAACAGCGCGTCGGCGCCGGCGACCAGCTCCTGGGCCTCGCGCACCGCCGCCGAGGCACCGGACCGCTCCAGCCCGGCCTCGTAGAACGGCAGGTCCGCCACGGCCAGGGACACGCTCTCGTGCCCGTCCGGCAGCCCCGCCAGGATGTGGCGCACCGTCGCCAGCACGGCGCCGTTCACCGAGTCCTGACGGGTACTGCCCGACATCAAAACGATCTTCACCACAGGAACTCCTTCATCCGGGCCTCGGCCGACAGGCCTCCGACCGGCCCGCGTCCCCCACGCAACGGTGCCAGCCGACCCCGATGCCGGACTCGAACCCCACTAGGACCCCGCCGGAGACCCACCCCACCCCCACTACGCACCCGCCACACCCGGGTGCCACACCGCGTCCGGCATCCGATCTCCGCCACCGCACGGCATCCGGCAACGCCCCGGAGCCGACGTCGGGCGGACCGCACGGCACCGATCCAAAAGGCCGGGGGGGGCGGGGAAGACGGCACTGCCGAGCACGACCACGGCCGGAACACCCCGGCGTTCGAAACCGACGGCCGCTTCGTCGCGACGGGCCGCTGCCGGAAAAGGGCATGAAAAGCCCCAGGTCACGCCGAGTACCTGGCCGGCGAGGCCGCCAACACCGATGCCGTCGAGAACGTGGACGTCATGTGGGTTCCGAAAAACTCGCTGACCCGGTTCATCCCCGTCGATACGATCTTCCCACCCATCCTGGCAGTCCTGGAGGAGCAGACGTGACGCAGCGGAACGCTGAGGAGCGACCTGGCATCGCCGCGGCCATCGTGGTGCACGAAGGCCGCGTGCTCATGGTCCGGCGCCGGGTCAGCGAAGGCCAGCTCTCCTGGCAGTTCCCCGCCGGCGAGGTCGAGCCGGGCGAAGCCCGAGAGGACGCCGCCGTACGCGAGACCCAGGAGGAGACTGGTCTGACCGTGAAGGCGGTGAGGCTCCTCGGCGAACGGGTCCACCCCGCCACCGGCCGACTGATGTCCTACACCGCCTGCGAGGTGATCGGCGGCCACGCACACGTCGCGGACACCGACGAGCTGGCGGAACTCGCTTGGGTTGCCCATGCCGAGATTGCGCACTACGTCCCGTACGGCCTGTTCGAGCCGGTGCAGAAGCACTTGGACGCCGCTCTCCGTCGCTGACGCTGGCCATCCGGTGCCGGAATCCGTGCCGCAGGCGCGGACGGCGCTGGCCCGGCGCCGTCCGCGCCTGCTGCCCGTCGAGGGTCGCGCCCGCAGGCGCCTCGAATCTGCGGGCGGGTGGTCCACGCACGCGTCGTCTCGACCCGGCAAGGGCCGCCGCGGTTGCTACCGTCGATCGGGAACCCCCACCCCACTCGCTGGATAAAAAGGATCTTCCTCATGCACGATGCCCGCGCCCTGATTGAAATGGGTGCCGAAGCGGTTCGTCGGCTCGCTCGTCGCGGTTACTCCCTGGACCTGTCCCGTCTGGAAGACCTCCAGTCCCGGCGCAACCAGAGCATCCGCTCAGCCGACGAGCTGCGGGCGGAGGCCAAGCGGGTGGCGAGCGAGGTCCAGCAGACGGCCAAGCAAGGCGGCGACATCTCCAAGCTGAAGGAGCGCGCCCGCGAGCTGAAGGGCCAGATCCGGGACATCGACGCCGAGCAGGAGCAGGTGCAGGAGGAGCTACGTGATCTGCTCCTGACCATCCCGAACCTGCCGGACGACGCGGCCCCGGACGGCGACTCCGACGAGTTCGCGGTCGAGGTCCGGCGCGTCGGCACCCCGTCGGCCTTCTCCTTCGAGCCGAAGGACCACGTCGACCTCGGCGAGAGCACCGGCATCCTCGACTTCGCCCGGGCGACGAAGCTGTCGGGCCCCCGGTTCGTCGTCTCCCGCGGGGCGGGCGCCGCCCTGGAGCGCGCCCTGGCGACGCTCTTCCTCGATATCCACACCCGCCGGCACGGCTACGTCGAGTACGCGGTCCCGTACCTGGTCAGCCGCAAAACGATGACCGGTACCGGACAGCTGCCGAAGTTCGAGGAGGACCTGTTCAAGACCGGCGTAGCCGACCGTGAGCTGTTCCTCATCCCGACGGCCGAGGTGCCGCTGACCAACCTCTACGCCGACGAGATCATCCCGCCGGCCGACCTGCCACTGTCCCTGACCGCGCACACGCCGTGCTTCCGGTCCGAGGCGGGCTCGTACGGTCGTGACACCCGCGGTCTGATCCGCCAGCATCAGTTCGCCAAGGTCGAGATCGTCCAGATGGTCGACCCGGCGGACGCGGACGCCACGCTGGAGGCGATGGTCGGCCACGCCGAGGCGTGTCTGAAGGAGCTCGGCCTCGCGTACCGCGTCGTCAAGCTGGCCGCAGGCGACACGGGCTTCTCGGCCCAGCTCACGTACGACATCGAGGTCTGGATCCCGAGCCAGAACACGTACCGCGAGATCTCCTCGATCTCGAACTTCGGCACCTTTCAGGCCCGCCGCGCGAACATCCGCACCCGAGGCGAGGACGGCAAGCCCAAGCTCGTCGCCACCCTCAACGGCTCCGGCCTCCCCATCGGCCGCACCGTCGCCGCGCTCCTCGAACAGTGCCAGCAGCAGGACGGCTCCCTCGTCCTTCCCGAATCCCTCTTCCCGTACCTCGGCTTCCGCCGTATCTCGGCGGACGGAACACCGGAGGCATGACGTGCTCGTCGGCGTCTGCGACTTCCCTGGTAGCTAAGCCTTCCCAACAACTCGGTTTCCACGCACGCCACGTGAGCGTCCACGGGACTCTCACCCCGTGGCGTCGGCGCGAAGTCGCGGGCATCACGCTGCACTTCCGCCACCTCGGCCTCGACCTTGGCGACATCGTCGTCCTGTGGAGCGCCGACGACCCGACCTGCATGACCGTCGACCTCGGAACCGGCCTGGAACGTCTCGCCTGGGCACGTACGCAGCAACAATGGCAGGCCCTGGTTTACGGGCACTTCACTGACGTGGCACCTCCAGCGACGCTGGACGCCGTGCGCACCGCCACGCTCCTCCTTGGCCACGGGATCAATCCCCGACACCCGGATCACGCGCGACATCTACCAGAGCGTGCTCCCCCACGTCGGCAAGAGCGCCGCCGAGGCCACCGCCAAGCTGGTCCCCCTCCAACGCAAGGCGGAGCAGGAGGAGCAGGCCCGCAAGGCCGCCGAGAAGACCAAGCGAGGCGCGAAGGCGAAGGCCAAGGCCAAGAAGGCCGCGAAGAAGGGCTAACAGCCCCTCCGCTCGCGCATCGCTCACGCACGGGGTCTCGGGCCTCAGCCGACGCACGCGCCCATGGACCCCGGAAAAAGCAAAACCCCCAGGTCACGGCGAGTGAGTCCTGGGGGTTCTACAGAGCCGCCTTCGGGATTCGAACCCGAGACCTACGCATTACGAGTGCGTTGCTCTGGCCAACTGAGCTAAGGCGGCACCGCTGTAAGACAAGAAGATTTCCCCTGGGGGAAGCTCTCATCAGCAGCGGCGCCAAGTCTACAGGGTCGAACGGGGTGCCCCGTACCGGGATGATCGGGAGGGTCAGCAGCGCTTGCCCGGGGCGGGGGGCTGGCCCTGCAGGAGGTAGCGGTTGATCGCGGTGTCGATGCATTCGCTGCCGCGTCCGTACGCCGTGTGGCCGTCGCCGTCGTACGTCAGCAGGGTGCCCGAGTCGAGCTGGCCGGCCAGGGCCTTGGCCCACTTGTACGGGGTCGCCGGGTCGCGCGTCGTGCCGACCACCACGATCGGAGCCGCCCCCTTCGCCGTCAGCGGCCTCGCCTTGCCCGTGGCCTTCACCGGCCAGTACGTGCAGTTCAACGAGGCCCACGCCAGGCCCGCGCCGAAGACCGGCGAAGCCTTCTCGAAGGAGGGCAGTGCGGACTGGACGCCCTCCGGGCCGTCGAACGCCGGCGGCAGGTCGAGGCAGTTCACGGCGGCGTTGGCGGACATCAGGTTCGCGTACGTGCCGTCCGCGTCGCGTTCGTAGTAGCTGTCGGCGAGGGCCAGCAGCCCGGACCCGTCGCCGTTCATCGCGTCGGTGAGAGCCGTGCGCAGCTGCGGCCACGCGCTCTCGTCGTACAGCGCCGCGATCACGCCGGTCGTCGCGAGGGACTCGCCCAGCGGGCGGTTCGGGTCGCCCGAGGGGACCGGCTGGGCGTCGAGCTTACGGAAGAAGTCCTTCAGGTTCTGTCCCACCGCGTCGGGGTTGCCCCGCCCCAGCGGGCATTCCGACTGCTTGGCGCAGTCCTTCGCGAAGGAGCGGAAGGCGGTCTCGAAGCCCTCCGTCTGGTCGCGGTTCAGTTCCAGCGCGGGCCGCGTGGGGTCCATGGCGCCGTCCAGGACCAGCCTCCCGACGCGGGCCGGGAAGAGGTCGGCGTACGTCGCCCCGAGGAAGGTGCCGTACGAGGCCCCGACGTAGTTCAGCTTCTCGTCGCCCAGCACCGCGCGCAGCACGTCCATGTCACGGGCGGCCTCCACCGTGGAGACGTGCGGCAGGACGCGCCCCGAGCGCGCCTGGCAGGCCGCCGCCAGTTCCTTGAACGCGGTCACCAGCTCGGCGCGCTCCGCGGCGTCGTCCGGGGTCTGGTCCACCTGGGTGAACCGGTCCATGCCGTGGCCGGTCAGGCACTCGACGGGGCTGCTGCGGGCGACCCCGCGCGGGTCGAAGGAGACCATGTCGTACTGGGCGCGCACGGCGGCCGGGTAGCCGATGCCCGCGTACGCCTGGAGGTATCCGATGCCCGAACCGCCCGGCCCGCCCGGGTTGACCAGCAGGGAGCCGAGCCGTTTGCCCGGGCCCGTGGCCGCGCGGCGCGCCACGGCGAGGTCGATGTCCTGCCCGGATCCGGGGTTCGCGTAGTCCAGCGGCGCCTTCATGGTGGAGCACTGGAAGCCGGGGACGCCGCAGTCGCGCCAGGTCAGCTTCTGCTCGTAGTACGGGCGCAGCGCGGCCGGGACCGCGGTCGGCTCCGCCGAGGCCGAGGCCACGTCCGAGCCCCCGGAGGTGCAGCCGGAGAGGAGCAGCCCGGCGGCTGCGATCACGGTTCCGGTGGTACGCAGCAGACGCCTGGTGTCCATGGCGCGAGCCTACGTGCTGCCCGCCGTCCATGTCGGCGGGCGGTGGGGCGGCCGTGGGGCGGGCGGCCGTCCGCCGACCGGGGGCGGACCCGCCGCCACGCCCGTGCCGGACCCGGCACGCGCGGGCCCCGGATCGCTCGGACGGGTGAAGGGAGAAGCGGGGAGCAGGGAGCGGGGAGCGTTCAGCCCGCGCGCAGGGCCATCGTCATCGCCTCGACCGCGAGGAGGGGTGCCACGTTCCGGTCGAGGGCCTGCCGGCAGGCGATGATCGCCTCGATGCGCCGCAGGGTGCGGTCGGGGCCCGAGGCCCGCGCGATCCGGTCGAGGTCCGGCCGTACGTCCTCGTTGGCGATGGCCAGGTTCGAGCCGAGCTGCAGGGCCAGTACGTCCCGGTAGAAGCCCGTGAGCTCGGTCAGCGCCAGGTCGAGGCTGTCGCGCTGGGTACGGGTGCGGCGGCGCTTCTGGCGGTCTTCGAGCTCCTTCATCACACCGGCCGTGCCCCGGGGCATGCGCCCGCCCGCGCCCGCTCCGGCGCCGAGGGCGGCCCGCAGCTCCTCGGTCTCCTTGACGTCGACCTCCTCCGCCATCTGCTTGGCGTCCTCGCCGGCGGCGTCGACCAGCTCCTGCGCGGCCTTGAGGCAGCCGCCCACGTCGTCCACCCGCAGCGGCAGCTTGAGCACGGTGGCCCTGCGCGTCCGGGCGGACTCGTCGGTGGCGAGCCGCCGCGCCCGGTCGATGTGGCCCTGGGTCGCGCGGGCGGCGTTGGCGGCGGCGGCGGGCTCGATCCCGTCCCTGCGCACCAGCAGGTCGGCGACGGCCGCGACCGAGGGAGTGCCCAGGGTCAGGTGCCGGCAGCGGGAGCGGATGGTGGGCAGCACGTCCTCCAGCGAGGGCGCGCACAGCAGCCACACCGTGCGCGGAGCGGGCTCCTCCACGGCCTTCAGCAGGACGTTCCCGGCGCCTTCGGTGAGCCGGTCGGCGTCTTCCAGGACGATGACCTGCCAGCGTCCCACGGCCGGGGAGAGCTGGGCCCGGCGCACCAGGTCCCGGGTCTCCTTCACGCCGATGGACAGCAGGTCGGTGCGGACGATCTCCACATCGGCGTGCGTGCCGACCATGGTGGTGTGGCAGCCGTCGCAGAACCCGCAGCCGGGTTCGCCGCCGAGCGCCCGGTCGGGGCTGACGCACTGGAGCGCCGCCGCGAAGGCACGGGCGGCGGTGGCCCGCCCGGAGCCTGGCGGCCCGGTGAACAGCCAGGCGTGGGTCATCCTGGACGCGGGCGGCGGCGGGGTCCCGGCCGAGGCGGCCGTGACCAGGGCATCGGCGTCGCGCGCGGCGGCCGCGAGCTGCGCCTGCACACGCTCCTGGCCCACCAGGTCGTCCCACACGGGCATCGCGCCCACCGCCTTCCCTCCGCGCCCCGCGCACTCACGCCCGACGCCCTGCCGTCCTGCTCTGTCCCGCGCCCGGCTGTCCCGCGCGTCCCGATCACATTGTGGCGTGCGCCACCGACAGCCCCGGATCAGCGGCGGCGCGGGCCGCCCCCGCCGCGTCGGCCGTCCTCGCCGTCCTCCTCGTCCCGGCGCGGCCCCAGCAGCTCGTCGGCCAGGGTCGGCAGGTCGTCCATCGGAGTGGCCTCGGCCCAGTCGGACGGGGTCCGGCGCGGCCGGCCGTCGTCCCCGACGACCGGGAGCTCACGGGTCACGTCGTTCCCGGAGTCCCGGAAGATGCCGGGCGGAACCCGGTCGGCCGGGCTCTCCTGCGAGTGGCGGACCGTCGGCCGGGTGGCCGGGGCGGACTGCGGCGCCGTACGCGCCGACGCGTCCCGGGCGTCCGGACCAACCGCCGGCCCGTCGAGGCGTACGGACGGCAGCACGGCCGTCTCGTCCGCCGCCGGGTCGATCTTGGGGACCGGGACGGTCTCGGTGATGTCGTCGGGCCGCAGGGCCCGCTTGATCCGCGGGGTCTCGACGGTGACGGCGTCGTTCGGGTGCGGCTCCTTGCGCATCGGGACCTTCCGTCCCGGGCCGGCGGCCGGGGCCGCCTGCGCGGCGGTGGACCCGGACGCGGCCGTGGACGCTGCGGTGGACCCGGACGAAGCGGCCGCAGCAGCCGAAGCCGCCGCCGCGGCGGCCGCCGAGGCCTCCGCCAGCCGGCGCGCCTCCTCGGCCCGCAGCAGCGCCTCCTCGGCGCGGCGCTGCTTCTCCAGCCGCCGTGCCTCCGCCTCCGCGCGCAGCCGGGCCGCCTCGGCCTCCTCCAGCCGGATCCGCTCCCGCTCGGCGGCGCGGGCCTTCTCCTCGGCCTCGGCGCGCAGCCGCTCGGCCTCGGCGCGGGCGCGCGCCTCCTCGGCGGCGCGCAGCCGCTCCTCCTCCGCCTCGCGGGCGGCTTCCTCCTCGGCGAGCCGGCGCGCCTCGGCGGCCTCCGCCTCGGCCTTGATCCGGGCCTCCTCGGCCTCCCGGGCCAGGCGGGCCTCCTCCTCGGCCTTCAGCCGGGCTTCCTCCGCCTTGCGGGCGGCCTCTTCCTCGGCCTTGCGCCGGGCCGCCTCCTCCGCGAGCCGCCGGGCCTCGATCTGCGCCGCGACCTCGGCCTCCGAGAGCGGCAGCATCCGGTCCAGGCGGTGGCGTACGACGGTGGTCACCGATCCCGGGTCCTGCCCGGCGTCGACGACGAGGTAGCGCCCGGGGTCGGACGCGGCGAGGGTCAGGAACCCGGCCCGCACCCGCTGGTGGAACTCCGTCGGCTCCGACTCCAGCCGGTCCGGCGCCTCCGTGAACCGCTCCCGGGCGGCCTCCGGGGACACGTCGAGCAGCACGGTCAGGTTCGGGACCAGGCCGTCGGTGGCCCAGCGGGAGATCCGGGCGATCTCGGTCGGGGACAGGTCCCGGCCGGCGCCCTGGTAGGCCACCGAGGAGTCGATGTAGCGGTCGGAGATGACCACCGCGCCCCGCTCCAGGGCGGGCCGGACCACCGTGTCCACGTGCTCGGCGCGGTCGGCGGCGTACAGCAGCGCCTCGGCGCGGTTGGACAGCCCGGCGGACGAGATGTCGAGGAGGATCGAGCGGAGCCGCTTGCCGACCGGGGTGGCACCCGGCTCGCGCGTCACGACGACCTCGTGGCCCTTGCCCCGTATCCAGTCGGCCAGTGCCTGCACCTGGGTGGACTTCCCGGCTCCGTCGCCGCCCTCCAGGGCGATGAAGAACCCGGTCGCCGACGGGGCCTGCAGCGGCTCGCCGCCGCGCAGCGCCTCGCGCAGGTCGCGCCGCAGCGGTACGCCGCCGCGGTCGTCGGCCTTGGCGAGCACCACCCCGGCGACGGGCAGCAGCAGCGCGCCGATCAGCATCAGGGTGAAGGCCGCGCCGCCGTGCGAGAAGACGACCTCGCCGCCGGTCAGCCGGTGCGGTCCGATCGCGGCGGCCAGCAGCGGGGCGCCGACGGCCCCGACCGCCACGGCGACCCGGACCACGGCCTGCAGGTGCGCGGTCAGCCGGGCCCGGCGGAACTCCTCGGTCTCCTGGTCCAGCAGGGTGTGACCGGCATTGGCGGCGACGCCCGCGGCGGCGCCCGCGAGCAGCGCCAGGAACACCACGGTCGCCGTGTCGGGGACCAGCCCGCTCAGCAGCAGCGCGAGCCCGGCCACCGCGATCGCCAGGGCCAGCAGCCGGCGCCGGGACAGTCCGGGCAGCACCTTGCCGGCCTGGGTGGCGCGGATGCCGAGGCCGGTTCCACCGACGAGGGCGAGTACCAGCAGGGCGTACGCGGACGGGCCGCCGCCCAGGTCGAAGGCGTGCAGCACGGCCACGGAGGCGGCGCCGGCCACCGCCCCGGCGACGGCGGCACAGGCCACCACGAACAGCCGGATCGAGCCCGTACGCCCCTTCTCGGGCCGCTCGCCCACCCGGGGGGTGCGCAGCCCCTCCAGCGGGGAGCGCGGCCTCGGGGTCTTCACGGCGGGCAGCGCCAGCGGCAGCAGCAGCGAGACCGACGCGGCGAACAGGCCGGCGGCCACGTACGAGCCCAGCGCCGACGGGTTCGCGGCGAACCAGTCCACGCCGAGCCCCAGCGCCCGCCCGACCAGGGTCGCGGCGAGCAGCGCGGCGGCCGCGGCGGGCAGCGCCGCGAACGCCGTGCGCAGCGTGAGGCGCCGCAGCGCGTCGAGGTGGTCGGGGAGCGGCCGTACGGTCGCTCCCTCCGGCGGCGGCGCGGGGAGCAGCGCGGGCGCGGCGCTCTCCTTGGCCAGGGTCCACACGCGCTCGGCGGCGCCGGAGACGAAGACGGTGGCGAGCAGCGCGGTGGTGGCGTGGGCCGGGATCCAGTCGAGCCACAGCGGGGCGACGACGAACAGCCCGATCCGCAGCCCGTCGGCACCGACCATCGTCCAGCGGCGGTCGAGCCTGCCCGCGGGGGCCATCAGCCGCGACAGCGGCCCGAGCAGGACCGCGCCGAACAGGACGGTGGCGAGGATCCGCACGGCGAACACGGCGGCGACGGCGAAGGCCGCGCCCCGGTAGCCGTCGCCGAACAGGCCGTCCGCGCCGGCCGTGACGGCCGTGACGGCCGCCTGGAGGGTCAGCAGCACCAGGACCAACAGGGCCAGGGCGTCGCCGATGCCGCTCACCAGTTGGGCGCTCCACAGCCGGCGCAGCCCGGGGGTGCGCAGCAGGGCGCGCACCGCTCGCTCGCGGGAATCCGCGGCCAGGGCTTCGTCGTAGGTGGGGTTCTCGGAGGCGGTCACGACCGTTGGCTGCTCGGCTCGCGTCATCCGCCCAGCCTATCCGCTGTGCCTGACCGTTGCGGTGGCCTGTGGACGGGGGCGGGTGTGACCCCGCACCCACCCGGGGCGCCCCTGGCACGCCCGAGGGCCCCGCGCGGATCGCACGGGGCCCTCGGGCGGACTGCGGCGGCGCATCGGGGCACCTCGGTGCCGGGCCGCTGCCGTACCGGCTAGTCGTCGGACGGCGCCGGAGCCGCCGCCGCCTTCTTCGCCGCGGCCGTCGTCTTCTTCGCGGCGGTGGTCTTCTTCGCCGTCGTCGTCTTCTTCGCGGCGGCGGCCTTCGTCGCCGTCGCCTTCTTCGCCGGTGCCTTCTTGGCGGGCGCCTTCTTCACGGCCTTCTTCGCGGTCTTCTTCGCCGGGCTCTTCGCCCGCTTCTCCGCGAGGAGTTCGTAGCCGCGCTCCGGGGTGATGGTCTCGACGTCGTCGTCCCGCCGCAGCGTCGCGTTCGTCTCGCCGTCCGTCACGTAGGGCCCGAAGCGGCCGTCCTTGACCACCACCGGCTTCTCGCTCACCGGGTCCGTGCCCAGCTCCTTCAGCGGGGGCTTGGCCGCGGCCCGGCCCCGCTGCTTGGGCTGCGCGTAGATGGCGAGCGCCTCGTCCACGGTGATGGAGAAGAGCTGGTCCTCGGTCTCCAGCGACCGCGAGTCCGTGCCCTTCTTCAGGTACGGGCCGTAGCGGCCGTTCTGCGCCGTGATCTCCACGCCCTCCGCGTCCGCGCCGACCACGCGCGGCAGCGACATCAGCTTCAGGGCCTCGTCGAGGGTGACCGTGTCGAGGGACATCGACTTGAAGAGGGAGGCCGTGCGCGGCTTGACCGCGTTCTTGCCCGTCTTCGGCGTGCCCTCGGGCAGGATCTCCGTCACGTACGGGCCGTAGCGGCCGTCCTTCGCGACGATCTGGTTCCCGCTCGCCGGGTCCGCGCCCAGCTCGAATTCTCCGCTCGGCTTCGCGAACAGCTCCTGGGCGTACTCGACCGTCAGCTCGTCCGGAGCCAGGTCGTCGGGCACGTCGGCGCGCTGGTGGCCCTCGGCGTCCTTCTCGCCCCGCTCGACGTAGGGGCCGTAGCGGCCCACGCGCAGCACGATGCCGTCGCCGACCGGGAAGGAGGAGATCTCCCGGGCGTCGATCGCGCCCAGGTCCGTGACCAGCTCCTTCAGGCCGCCGAGGTGGTCGCCGCCGGCGGGCACGACCTCCGAGGCGTCCTCGGAGCCGAAGTAGAACCGCTTCAGCCACGGCACGGACTGGGCCTCGCCCCGCGCGATGCGGTCGAGGTCGTCCTCCATCTTCGCGGTGAAGTCGTAGTCGACGAGCCGCCCGAAGTGCGTCTCCAGGAGGTTCACTACGGCGAACGACAGGAAGGACGGGACGAGTGCCGTGCCCTTCTTGAAGACGTAGCCGCGGTCGAGGATCGTGCCGATGATCGACGCGTACGTCGACGGGCGGCCGATCTCGCGCTCCTCCAGCTCCTTGACCAGCGAGGCCTCGGTGTAGCGGGCCGGCGGCTTGGTCGAGTGGCCGTCGGCCGTGATCTCCTCGGCGCTCAGCGCGTCGCCCTCGGCGACCTGCGGCAGCCGCTTCTCGCGGTCGTCGAGCTCGGCGTTCGGGTCGTCGGCGCCCTCGACGTAGGCCTTCATGAAGCCGTGGAAGGTGATCGTCTTGCCGGAGGCGCTGAACTCGGCGTCGCGTCCGTCGGCGGCCCGGCCGCCGATCTTGACGGTGACGGAGTTGCCGGTCGCGTCCTTCATCTGGGAGGCGACGGTCCGCTTCCAGATGAGCTCGTACAGGCGGAACTGGTCGCCGCTCAGACCCGTCTCGGCCGGAGTGCGGAAACGATCACCCGAGGGGCGGATCGCCTCGTGCGCCTCCTGCGCGTTCTTGACCTTGCCGGCGTAGACGCGCGGCTTCTCCGGCAGGTAGTCGGCCCCGTAGAGCTGGGTGACCTGAGCCCGCGCCGCCGACACCGCGGTCTCGGAGAGCGTGGTGGAGTCCGTACGCATGTAGGTGATGAAGCCGTTCTCGTACAGCTTCTGCGCCACCTGCATCGTCGCCTTCGCGCCGAAGCCCAGCTTGCGCGAGGCCTCCTGCTGGAGCGTCGTCGTACGGAACGGGGCGTACGGGGAGCGGCGGTACGGCTTGGACTCGACCGACCGGACGGCGAAGGCGGTGTCAGCCAGCGCGGCGGCGAGCGCCCGGGCGTTCGCCTCGTCGAGGTGCAGCACCTCGCTCTTGAGCCGCCCGTTCGAGCCGAAGTCGCGGCCCTGCGCCACGCGCCTGCCGTCCACCGTGTTCAGGCGGGCGACCAGCGTCGAGGGGTCGGAGGCGTCACCGGCGCGGCCGGTGGCGAAGGTGGCGGTCAGGTCCCAGTACTCGGCGGAACGGAAGGCGATGCGCTCGCGCTCCCGCTCGACGACGAGACGGGTGGCCACCGACTGGACGCGGCCCGCCGACAGCTTCGGCATGACCTTCTTCCACAGGACCGGCGAGACCTCGTAGCCGTAGAGGCGGTCGAGGATGCGGCGGGTCTCCTGGGCGTCGACCATGCGCTGGTTGAGCTCGCGCGGGTTGGCGACGGCGTCGCGGATCGCGTCCTTGGTGATCTCGTGGAAGACCATCCGGTGGACGGGGACCTTGGGCTTGAGGACTTCCTGCAGGTGCCACGCGATGGCTTCGCCCTCGCGGTCCTCATCGGTGGCGAGGAAGAGTTCGTCGGACTCGGCCAGCAGGTCCTTGAGCTTCCTGACCTGCGCCTTCTTGTCCGCGTTGACGACGTAGATCGGCTGGAAGTCGTGCTCGACGTCCACGCCGAGACGGCGGACCTCGCCGGTGTACTTGTCGGGGACCTCCGCCGCGCCGTTCGGGAGGTCGCGAATGTGCCCGACGCTCGCCTCGACGACGTATCCGGGGCCGAGGTAGCCCTTGATCGTCTTCGCCTTGGCGGGGGACTCGACGATGACGAGTCGGCGGCCGCCCTTTGCGGTCTCGCTAGTCGGGGACAACTTGGCTCTTCTCTCCGGTCGGCACTCGGTCGCGGTACGGCGACGCTGCGGAGTGTGACGGTACAACCCGCACCCGTGTCAAACGGCACAAGCCCGCAACGGCCACTCGAACGGTAACCCGACAAGTGCCGTTTCTGCCGCCCGGATGCGTCGGCCGCCCCCTCCCGGTCACCGGGCAGGGTGGCCGAAGGGCCGTCTGGCCCCGCCCCCCGACCCGCCGCGACGTCGGGTTTCACACCCCCGCGGAGATCATCGCGGGACGCCGCCTCAGAACCGCTGGAGGCACCAGACCCCGAGGGCCAGGGACACCGCTGCGGACAGCAGTGCCAACGGTACGGCCACCACGGGGCGCACTCCCTCGGCCACCGGCGCGCGACGCACCGCGCGCGCCCCGGTCCAGGCCAGCAGAGCGGCCCCGAACAGCAGGAACACGGCCGCCGCGAAGATCGCCGGACCGCGTTCCATGCCGTTCCCCTTTTTCCCTCGGGCCGCTCGGGAATCCCCCCGGATCCCGTTGCCCGGGAGCCTGCCAGCCGTGGGGAGACGGCAGGCGAACCCCGGGTTACATCACGGCGACGGAGGGCCGCGCGGGCCCCGCTAGCGGGCGGCCGGCCCCGGCACGGGGTCGAGGAAACCCTGCTCGACCAGCATCCGGATCGCCTCCGGCGTACGGTCCCGCAGAACGACCGGATCCTCCTCCACCAGCTGGGCGATCGCGTCCAGGATCCGGCCCGCGCTGAGTGACCCGTCGCACACTCCGGCGAAGCCCGCCCCGACCGTGTCGACCTTGGTGGCACGGCGCATGCCGCGGTGCTGCCGGAGCACAACGTGCTCCGGATCCTCCGCCCCGGGCGCGCCGACCTGCTCCTGGACGACCTCCTCGGTGAGCTGGAAGTACCCCGCCAGCAGGGCCGCGTCGTCGTGCTCGCGCAGGTAGTCCTGGCGGGCGAAGTGGGCCAGCACGGCGTCGCCGAGCGGCTGCTCCACCGAGTGCGGCCACTCCTCGACCACGATCGAGGGCTCGGCGGCCGCGGTGCGGCGCAGGGTGATCCACCCGAAGCCGACGGCCTTGGTCCCGCGGGCCTCGAACTCGTCCAGCCAGTCCTCGTAGCGCCGCGCGTACTCGGCCGGGTCGGTGCGGTGGTCGCCCCCGTCGCGCAGCCACAGCTCCGCGTACTGCGTCACGTCCTGCACGTCCCGCTGCACGATCCAGGCGTCGCAGCCGCGCGGCACCCAGGAGCGGACCCGGTCGTGCCAGTCCTCGCCCTCCACGTGCTGCCAGTTCCCGAGGAACTGCGCGTACCCGCCCGGGTTGAGGTGGGCGCCGGCCTGCTGCACCAGGGTCCGGCAGAGGTCGTCGCCGCCCATCCCGCCGTCGCGGTAGGTGAGCCGGGCGCCGGGCGAGATCACGAAGGGCGGGTTGGACACGATCAGGTCGTACGTGGCGTCGCCGACGGGCTCGAACAGGGATCCGGCGAGCAGCTCCGCCTCCGGCGCCCCGGACAGCGCGAGCGTCAGACGGGTGAACTCCAGCGCGCGCGGGTTGACGTCGGTGGCGGTGACCCGGGTGGCGTGCTGGGCGGCGTGCAGCGCCTGGAGGCCCGAGCCGGTGCCCAGGTCGAGGGCCGATCCGACGGGGACGCGGACGGTGATCCCGGCCAGGGTGGTGGAGGCCCCGCCCACGCCGAGGACCACGCCCTCCTCGCGGCTGCCGATGCCGCCGGCCCCGCCGACGGCGCAGCCGAGGTCCGAGACGATGAACCAGTCCTCGCCGTCGGGGCCCCCGTACGGGCGGACGTCGACGGTGGCGCGGACGGTGTCCTCGCCGTCGGCGGCCTCCCGGCGCAGCCAGCCGTCGGCGAGCGCGTCCTCGACGGGCAGCGCGGCCGCGGCGTGGGCGTACGGCACCGGGCTCTGCAGGAGGAACAGCCGGACCAGGCTCGCGAGGGGGCCGTCGCCGTGGCTGCGCGCCGCGCGCAGGGCGGGGACCGTCTCGCTGCGGGCGAGCGCGGCGTAGGCCGGGGCGCCGAGCAGGTCGAGCAGCCCGTCGGCGGTGAAGCCCGCGGCGAGCAGGGCGGTACGAAGGGCGGCGGCCCGATCGGGCGTGGGGAGGCTGGTGGTACTCACGCGTCCATTGTGGCCGCTGGGGCCGCGGATCCGTACTAGCCTCGGCGTACCGCCCGCCGCGCCCCGGCGGGGCGGACGGTACCCGCTCGGCTACTTGGGGGCGCTGACCTGGCAGCCCTTCTGGGTGTAGATCACCTTGAGGCCGGTCGAGTTGAGCTTCTCCTTGCTCGCCGTCTCGTTGGCCGCGACCTCGGTGAGACCGCCGGCGACCTGCTGGAGGCCGTCCGCGAACTTCGCCTGGTCCTTCGGGTCGAGCGCGTCGATCTTCGTCTTGAGATCGGTGTAGCCCTTGGAGATCTCCCCGTAGCTCTTCACCACGGCCTGCTGGGTGGTGGCACCGTCCTTGACCGGTGCCTCGCCCGCGGCCGTGAGCGCGCCGCCCATGGTCTTGTAGGCCTCGGACAGCGTCTGGAACGCGGCCGAGTCGGTCTTCTGGACCTCTTCGGGCTTGCTGCTCTGGCTGGCCACCCGCTTCAGCTCGTCATTGGTGGTCTTGATCTTGGTGAGCTCTGGCTCCCACTTGTCGCAGACCTTCTTGGCCCAGGCATCGGCCTTCTTGTCGCCGTCGTCCCCACCGCCACAGCCGGACAGGACGAGCATCAGTACCGCACCGCCGGACACCGCGGCCGCAAGCTTCTTGTTCACCGGATTGGTCCCTTCGAAGGCTCTCGGCCGGAAGATACACGCCCGCCATCCGGGTACGCACAAAGACGGACAGACGGCGCGTCAGTCCGCGCCGCCCGTCCGCCGTTCGGGCGCATCGCCGAGCCGGGTACGGCCCGGGGGCCGGTGCCGACGCGCTCGGGGCGTCCGCAGGGTCAGGAAACCACCGCCGGATCGGCCGGCTGGGCCACCCGTTCGGCGGACCCGCCGTCGCCGTCGTCGCCGACGGCGATGCCGCGGCGCTTGGACACGTAGACCGCGCCGACGATCACCGCGATGGCGAGGGCCGCGACCACGGCCCGCACGGTCGCGCTGGTGTCCTCGCCGTAGCTGAACTGCACGACGGCCGGGGCGATCAGCAGGGCCACCAGGTTCATGACCTTGAGCAGCGGGTTGATGGCCGGGCCCGCGGTGTCCTTGAACGGGTCGCCGACGGTGTCGCCGATGACGACCGCGGCGTGGGCCTCACTGCCCTTGCCGCCGTGGTGCCCGTCCTCGACGAGCTTCTTCGCGTTGTCCCACGCGCCGCCGGAGTTGGCGAGGAAGACCGCCATCAGGGTGCCGGTGCCGATGGCGCCCGCGAGGAACGAGCCGAGCGCGCCGACGCCGAGCGAGAAGCCGACGGCGATCGGGGTGAGGACGGCGAGCAGGCCGGGCGTGGCGAGTTCGCGCAGCGCGTCCTTGGTGCAGATGTCCACGACGCGCCCGTACTCGGGCTTCTCGGTGTAGTCCATGATCCCGGGGTGCTCGCGGAACTGGCGGCGCACCTCGTAGACGACGGCGCCCGCGGAGCGGGAGACGGCGTTGATGGCCAGGCCCGAGAACAGGAACACGACGGCCGCGCCGAAGATCAGGCCGACCAGGTTGTTGGGCTGGGCGATGTCCAGGCTGAGGTTGAGCTCCCCGGCCTTGGCGCCGACCGACTTGACCGCGGTGGCGATCGCGTCGTTGTACGAGCCGAAGAGCGCGGCCGCGGCGAGCACGGCGGTGGCGATGGCGATGCCCTTGGTGATGGCCTTGGTGGTGTTGCCGACCGCGTCGAGGTCGGTGAGCACCTGGGCGCCCGCGCCCTCGACGTCGCCGGACATCTCGGCGATGCCCTGGGCGTTGTCGGAGACCGGCCCGAAGGTGTCCATGGCGACGATGACGCCGACGGTCGTCAGCAGGCCGGTGCCGGCCAGGGCGACCGCGAAGAGCGCCAGCATGATCGAGGTGCCGCCGAGCAGGAAGGCCCCGTAGACGCCGAGGCCGATGAGGAGCGCCGTGTAGACGGCGGACTCCAGGCCGACGGAGATGCCGGCGAGGACCACGGTGGCGGGCCCGGTCAGCGAGGACTTGCCGATGTCCCGGACGGGACGGCGGTTGGTCTCGGTGAAGTAGCCGGTCAGCTGCTGGATCAGGGCCGCGAGGACGATGCCGATGGCGACGGCGACGACCGCCAGGACCCGCGGGTCCCCGGAGTGGCCGGAGATGGCGGGGTCCTCGACGCCGACGAGCTCCTTGTAGGTGGCCGGCAGGTACGCGTAGACGGCGATCCCGACCAGCACCAGGGAGATCACGGCGGAGATGAAGAAGCCGCGGTTGATCGCGGTCATGCCGCTGCGGTCCGAGCGCCGGGGCGCGACCGCGAAGATGCCGATCATCGCGGTGACGACGCCGATGGCGGGCACGATCAGCGGGAAGGCCAGGCCGAGGTCGCCGAAGGCGGCCTTGCCGAGGATCAGCGCGGCCACGAGGGTGACGGCGTAGGACTCGAAGAGGTCGGCCGCCATCCCCGCGCAGTCGCCGACGTTGTCGCCCACGTTGTCGGCGATGGTCGCGGCATTGCGCGGATCGTCCTCCGGAATGCCCTGCTCGACCTTGCCGACCAGGTCGGCGCCGACGTCGGCGGCCTTCGTGAAGATGCCGCCGCCCACGCGCATGAACATCGCGATGAGCGCGGCTCCGAGCCCGAAGCCCTCCAGGACCTTGGGGGCGTCGGCGGCGTAGACCAGGACGACGCAGGAGGCGCCGAGCAGGCCGAGGCCGACGGTGAACATGCCGACGACGCCGCCCGTGCGGAAGGCGATCTTCATCGCCTTGTGGGACACCTCGGTGAGGTCCTTGGCGGGTTCGCCCTCGGCGGGGGTGGCCTCCCGGGCGGCGGCCGCGACGCGCACGTTGGCGCGGACCGCGAGGCGCATGCCGATGTAGCCGGTGGCGGCCGAGAAGAGCGCGCCGACGAGGAAGAAGGCGGAACGTCCCGCCCGCTGCGTCCAGTCGTCGGCGGGGAGCAGGAAGAGCAGGAAGAACACCACGACGGCGAAGACGCCGAGGGTGCGCAGCTGACGGCCGAGATAGGCGTTGGCGCCTTCCTGCACCGCCGCGGCGATCCTCTTCATGCTGTCCGTGCCCTCGTCGGCGGCGAGGACCTGGCGGACCAGGATCTGCGCGACGACCAGCGCGGCCAGCGCGACGCCCGCGATGACGAACACGATGAGCCGATTTTCATCGGTGAGTACTGCGGCTGCCAGATCATTGAAGCGATCCGGCGCGATAGGGGTGAAGAGCCCCGTCATTCGTCCTCCTTGACGTGATGAGCTCAAGATGTGGACGGATTGTAGGGAGCGCGCCCCGATCAAAACAGTGGGCGTGAAACGGAATTGGCCTGCTCTTGCTCCCCAGCAATAGATCACGTCACTCCATTACCCCCGAAAGAAGTAATGGGACAAAGGCATTGACAGGCGATCAGCACACTGCGGATGATCGGGCAGATTTCCCGTAGAAATGAAAAAGGCCCTGCTCAGCAGGGCCTTGATAAAGATCGGAAGATACGATGGACCGCGCGCGGCGGGCCTACGGGAGGTCCGCCCCCCCGGAGACGGGCCAGCTCATCCGAATCGTTCCGCCGCCCTCCCCGGTGGTGACCGAGACGTCGTCGACGAGCCCGCTGATCACGGCGAGGCCCATCTCGTCCTCCCCCTCGGTGTCGGGGGCGAGGGCCGCCGCGATCCCGGGCACGGAAGAACCTCCGGCCGGCCCGGGCACGTCGTCGCCGACCTCGATGGAGAAAGACTTCTCCTCCTCGGTCAGGACCACCCGGACGGGCGCGGTCAGCCCGTTGCTGCGGTGCAGTCCGACGGCACGGGAACACGCCTCGCCCACGGCGAGGCGAACCTCGTCGAGGACGGCTTCCTCCACACCCGCCCGGCGCGCCACGGCGGCCGCGACCAGGCGGGCCGTCCGGACGTGTTCGGGCTGGGCGCTGAAGCGCAGTTCAACGGTGGCCATTGCATCCCCCTCGGACTACGGGCGTGCCTTGACAGGGGCCCGGACCACCCGAGGTCCGGTACCCCTGCTCCTCGTCGGCTCCCGTGCCGCCGGGGCGGCACTGGCCGGGAGCCGTCAGTCGGTGGCGTTGACGGCGTCTTCCACCGTGGTGTGGATCGGGAACACCTTGGTCAGACCGGTGATACGGAAGATCTTCAGGATGCGCTCCTGGTTGCAGACCAGACGCAGCGAGCCCTCGTGCGCGCGCACGCGCTTGAGGCCTCCCACGAGCACACCGAGGCCGGTGGAGTCGAGGAAGTCCACTCGCTCCATGTCGACAACCAGGTGGTAGCTGCCGTCGTTCACCAACTCCACCAACTGCTCGCGCAGCTTGGGCGCGGTATACACATCAATCTCGCCACCGACCTCTACGACCGTGCGGTCGCCGACAGTGCGAGTCGACAGGGACAGGTCCACGGATCCTCCAGCACCTTGCTATCGAGCGGCGCCCCCCAGGGGCCTACCCCACCCGAAGGTAGGGGAGGGATCGGCTGCCGCGATGGCATTCAATCACTTACCGGCAGGCGCGCACGACGCCTTGGGTCCATTGTCCCGCACGCCGGTGACACACTCGGTTCCAATGGCCAACACTCATCGCCCCGGTCCGGCCACGGCCGCGGCGGACCCACGACCCACCCCCGGCACGGTCCTGGACCGTCTCTCACGGGGGCCTTCCCGAGCTGCGCGCATCACCCATACGGAGCACTTGCCCCCTCGGGCGGGTCGTCATGCGGTCTGGCCCGACCGCATCCGAACGGATGTCGTGGCCGCCATCCGGGCCGCCGGGATCGAACATCCGTGGGAACACCAGGCCGCGGCCGCGGAGCACGCCCTGGACGGAGAATCCGTGGTCGTCGCCACCGGAACCGCCTCGGGCAAGTCGCTGGCCTACCTGGCGCCCGTGCTCTCCGCCCTGGCGGACGGCGCCGAGGCACCCAACGGCCGGGGTGCTACCGCCCTCTACCTGGCCCCGACCAAGGCTCTGGCCGCCGACCAGCGCCGGGCCGTGCGGGAGCTGGCCGCACCGCTCGGGAACGCCGTACGGCCCGCCGTGTACGACGGGGACACCCCCTTCGAGGAACGCGAGTGGGTGCGCCAGTACGCGAACTACGTGCTGACCAACCCCGACATGCTGCACCGGGGCATCCTGCCCTCCCACCCCCGCTGGTCCTCCTTCCTGAAGGCCCTGCGCTACGTGGTCATCGACGAGTGCCACACCTACCGGGGGGTATTCGGCTCCCACGTCGCCCAGGTCCTGAGGCGGCTGCGCCGTCTGTGCGCCCGCTACGGCTCCGAGCCGGTCTTCCTGCTGGCCTCCGCCACCGCGAGCGACCCGGCGGCCGCCGCGTCGCGGCTGACCGGCGTGGCGGTCACCGAGGTCGCCGACGACGCCTCACCACGCGGTGAGGTGGTCTTCGCCCTGTGGGAGCCGCCCCTGACCGACCTCAGGGGCGAGAGGGGCGCCCCCGTGCGCCGTACGGCGACCGCGGAGACCGCCGAACTGCTGACCGACCTGGTCGTCCAGGGCGTCCGCACGGTGGCCTTCGTGCGCTCCCGGCGCGGCGCCGAGCTGATCTCCGTGATCGCCCAGGAGCGGCTCGCCGAGGTGGACCGGTCCCTGCCCCGGCGGGTCGCGGCCTACCGGGGCGGCTACCTGCCCGAGGAGCGGCGGGCCCTGGAGCGGGCCCTGCACTCCGGGGAACTGCTCGGCCTGGCCGCCACGACCGCCCTGGAGCTGGGCGTGGACGTCTCCGGCCTGGACGCCGTCCTGATCACCGGGTACCCGGGCACGCGGGCCTCCCTGTGGCAGCAGGCGGGCCGGGCAGGGCGCTCGGGGCAGGGCGCCCTGGCCGTGCTGATCGCCCGGGACGACCCCCTGGACACCTACCTGGTCCACCACCCCGAGGCCCTCTTCCGCCGGCCGGTGGAGGCCACCGTCCTCGATCCCGACAACCCGTACGTCCTGGCCCCGCACCTGTGCGCGGCCGCCGCCGAGATCCCCCTGACCGACCCGGACCTGGATCTCTTCGGACCCGCGGCGCGCGAGCTCCTCCCCCAGCTGGAGGCGGCGAAACTGCTGCGCCGCCGGGCCACCGCCTGGCACTGGACCCGGCGGGAACGGGCCTCCGACCTCACCGACATCCGCGGGGGCGGGGGCCGCCCGGTGCAGATCGTCGAGGCTTCGACCGGCCGGCTGCTGGGCACCGTGGACGAGTCCGCCTCCCACACAGCCGTCCACGACGGCGCCGTCCACCTCCACCAGGGCCGCACCTACCTGGTCAAGCGCCTGGACCTGGAGGACTCGGTGGCCCTGGTCGAGGAGGCCTCCCCGCCGTTCTCCACCACGGCCCGCGACACCACCGCGATCTCCATCCTGGAGACCGAGACGGAGATCCCCTGGGGCCAGGCCCGGCTCTGCTTCGGCTCCGTGGAGGTCACCAACCAGGTCGTCTCCTACCTGCGCCGCAAGCTGATCACCGGCGAGGTCCTCGGTGAGGCCAAGCTGGACCTGCCCCCGCGCACCCTGCGCACCCGGGCCGTCTGGTGGACGGTCACCGAGGACCAGCTCGACGAGGCCCGGATCAACCCGGAGATCCTCGGCGGCGCCCTGCACGCCGCCGAGCACGCCTCCATCGGCCTGCTCCCGCTGTTCGCCACCTGCGACCGCTGGGACATCGGCGGGGTCTCCGTCCCGCTGCATCCCGACACCCTCCTCCCGACCGTGTTCGTCTACGACGGCCACCCCGGCGGCGCCGGCTTCGCCGAGCGGGGCTTCCACACGGCCCGCGCCTGGCTGACGGCCACCCGGGACGCCATCGCCGCCTGCGAGTGCGAGGCGGGCTGCCCCTCCTGCATCCAGTCCCCCAAGTGCGGCAACGGCAACGACCCCCTCCACAAACGCGGCGCCATCCGCCTCCTCACCCGCCTCCTCACCCCCACCGACACCCCCCCAACCCCCCACCCGGCCAACACCTGAGGCGGGGGGCGGGCCTGGGGCGGGCCTGGGGGGCTGAACGGGGGCCTGGACCGAGCCTGAGGGGCTGGACGGGGCCTGGACCGGGGTGAGGGCCGGGGACGGGGCCTGGGCCAAGGTGAGGGCCGGGGACGGGGCCTGGGCCAAGGTGAGGGCCGGGCTGGCAGCCGAGGGCCATGCCGGGGACCGGGGGCCACCGACGCGTCCGGGCCCAGGGCTCGGGGCTCGGGGCTCGGGGCTCGGGCGTCCAGCCCCGCGGCGCCTGATCCGAGGGGGCGGGGGCGCAGTCCCGGGGAACGACCCCAGCCGACACTCGGGGCCCGGGGCCCGGAGGCCCGGGGCCGGGCCTCCGGAGGCCAGCCTCCGGGCATCCGACCCCGTCGGCCCCCGAGGCACGGGCCTGGGGCTCCCCGGACCTGGACCGGACCTCAGGAATTCAGCCCCAGCAGCGCTTGAGGCGCGAGGGCGGGGACCGGGGCCGGGACCAAGGCCAGGGCCAGGGCCAGGGCCAGGGCCAGGGCCAGCCGGGCTGCCGGGCTGCCGGTGTGACTGGGCCCCGGGGCCGCCCCCGGGCCTCCGCCTCCAGCCCGCCGACACGCGGGCCGGGGGCCCGGGGCCCGACCCGGGGCCTTCAGCCCCGCCGGCGCTTGAGGCGCGGGGTCCGGGGCGGAGCCCCGGGGAACGGAGGAAGGGCGGGGCGGGGAGGGCTCCGCGCAGCGGCACCCGGCACCCGGCACCCGGCACCCGGCTCAGCCCTCCACGGGCCCCGGCCCCGCGCGGGCCGCGACCCGCGGAGCGAACGGCCCCGCCCGGACCCGGGCGGTGACTTCGGCGACCTCACCCCCGACCCGGCACAGCATCACCTCCGCCCCCTGCGCCCGCGCCACCCGCCCGGCCACCGCACACGCCGCCTCCGGACCCCGCGCCCAGGTCACGGCCGCCGCCAGCGCCGCCAGATCCGCGGCCGCCCCCGCCCGGTGGCGGGCCACCACCGCCTGGCCGAGCAGCAGCACACCCCCGAACACCGCCACCAGGGCCGTGGCCACCACCGCGGCCCACACCGTCGCCGAACCCCGGTCGCGGCTCACGGCGGCGCCCCCACGCTGTCCTCCGCCAGCGCCACCGCCACCGCCCCGAGCCGCACCGGCAGCCCCGCCGGGCCCGGCGCCGGGGCGGCCACCGTGACCCGCCACAAATCCCCCGACCGCTCCAGCTCCACCCGCGCCCCGGGCGGGGCGGCCGCCCGGGCCGCCGCCACCGCCACGTCCAGCGGCTCCGACCGGCCCGCCGCCCTGGCACCGGCCCGCGCGGCGTCCACGCACCGGATCTGCGCGGCCGCCGCCATCAGCGCCCACACCAGCAACGCCGCGAACAACACCAGCGCCGGAATGATCAGAGCCGCCTCGGCCGTCACATATCCACGGTCCCCGATTCCCGCCCGATTTCCCTCAGAAGGGCGCATCGAGCGCCTTCCCGATGGTCGACTGGAGGGCCGCCGAGACCACGTCACTCGTCACCACCTTGTACAGAACGGCGGCGAACGCACACGCCGCGATCGTGCCCATGGCGTATTCCGAAGTCGACATTCCCGCGTCACCCGAACGGCCGCTCAGCGCCGCCCGCACCCGAAACCAGATGATCCTCATGACAACCTCCTGTGGGATTACGTTCTTGATGTGATTTCAGCTTGTGATCCGAGTGGTTCTCTCACTTGCCCGACAGCAGTCCCGAGGCCATTCCGATCACCACGGGAGCCACCCCGATCGCGAGGAAGGCGGGGAGGAAACACAGCCCCACCGGCGCGGTGACGAGAACTGCCGCCCGCTGCGCCCCGGCCACCGCCCGGCGCGAGCGGTCCGCGCGGAGCCCCGCGGCCAGCCGGGAGACCGGCTCGGCGGCCGGCGCCCCGGTACGCGCGGCCCGCTCCAGGCACTCCGCGAGCCCCCGGGCCCCCGGTATCCGCGCCAACCTCCCCCACGCGGCGCCCGGTTCGCCGCCGAGGCGCAGCTCCGCGCCCGCGAGCGCCAGCCGCTCGCCCACCGGTCCGCCGAGCGACTCCCCCACCACCTCCGCCGCCTCCACGGGGCCCGCACCCGCCGCCAGACAGGCGGCCAGCAGATCCGCCGCGAAGGGCAGCTGCCGCTCGATCTCCCGGGGATCGGCCCCGGCCGGTGCCCGGGACCGGGACCGGGACCGGGCGAGGAAGCGCCGCACCCCGGACTCCGCCGCGCCGCCGACCACCGCGCCCGCCGCCCCGCCGGCCGGCACCGGGCCTCCCGGCAGCGCCCCGGTCCCCGACCGGCGCCCCGGCAGCTCCCGGGCCGGTCCGGCCCGTATCGAGCGCGATGCCCGCCCCCGGGACCCGCGCCCCGGCCCGGAGCCCGCCGCCCGAGCGGGGAACAGCTCCGCGAGTCTGCGACGGGCCGCCCGCCGCCGCAGCCACACCGCCCACCCCGACACCAGACACCACACCGGCACCGCCAGGCACAGCGCCGTCCCCAGCCTGTGGACCACGGGCCCTCCCATCACCGCTCCCCCGTCCGTACGATCCGCCGACACCACAGCAGTCCCAGCGCTTCCAGCACAGCGCCCACCAGCAGGCAGCCCCACCCGACCGGAGAGTGCAGCAGCACCCGCAACGGGTCCGCCCCGAGCCCGGCGCCCATGAGCAGCCCCACCAGCGGCAGCAGCGCGAGCACCACCGTCGTCGACCTGGCTCCCGCCAACTGGGCCCGCAGTGACTCCTCCCGGTCGCGCTCGGCACGCAACGCCCCCTCCAGCCGGTCCAGTCCGGCCGCCAGGCCCGCTCCGCCGTCCACGGAGACCCGCCAGCAGGCCGCCATCCCGGCCAGTCCCGCGGCGCCCGGCTCCCGGGCCGCCTCGTGCAGGGCCCCGGCGACGTCCCCGCCGAAGGCCGCCGCGGCCAGCACCCCCGCCTCGGCCGGGCCCGGACCGCCGGGACCGGCCGACGTACGGCGCATCGCCACCGTCAGCGCCCGTCCCGGCTGGGATCCCGCCCGCAGTTCCCCCACCACGGCCCCGCAGAGCGCCACCACCTCCGCGGCACGGGCCCCGCGCGCCCGTTCGCGCTCCCGGGCCCGCAGCCGGCGCCGTACCAACGGCACCGCGAGCGCCCCCGAAACCAGGGGGATCACAGACCCGCCGAGCACCGCGACCACCAGCCCGGCCATGAGCGGGACCCACTCCCGCCACCTCCCGACCCGCACCCGCAGCCCGGCCACCAGGTGCCACCCCCACACCGGCCCGTCCGGCACCGGCGGGCCTCCCCCGGCCAGCACCAGCCGGGCCCGCCGGGGCAGTCGGTCACCCCCGGCCAGCACCCGGACGGCGGCGCCCGCACACAGCACCCCGGCGAAGACGGGCACCGACACCCCGGGGCTCACCGGGAACCCCCCAGCAGCGGCCCGAGCCGTGCCCAGCCCGGCTCCCGTACGAACCCGCGGGTCCCCCAGCGCAGCGCGGGCACGGTCACCACCAGCCCGGCCGGATCCCGCTCCAGCACGTGCACCTCGGCCACCCGGCGCCGCCCGGCCCGGTCACGGACCAGGTGGACCACCAGGGTCAGCGCGGCCGCCAACTGGCTGTGCAGGGAGGCCCGGTCGAGCCCGGCGGCCGTGCCCAGCGCCTCCAGCCGGGCGGGCACGTGCGCCGCGGCGTTGGCGTGCACCGTGCCGCACCCGCCCTCGTGCCCGGTGTTCAGGGCGGCGAGCAGGTCGGCCACCTCCGCGCCCCGCACCTCGCCGACCACCAGCCGGTCGGGCCGCATCCGCAGGGCCTGGCGGACCAGGTCCGCCAGGGTGACCAGCCCGGCCCCCTCCTGGTTGGCCGGCCTGGTCTCCAGCCGCACCACGTGCGGATGGTCGGGGCGCAGTTCGGCGGAGTCCTCCGCCAGGACGATCCGCTCGCCCGGCCCGACCAGCCCCAGCAGGGCGCTGAGCAGGGTGGTCTTGCCCGTCCCGGTCCCGCCGGAGACGAGGAACGACAGCCGGGCCTCGACCATGGCCCTCAGGAGGCGCTGCCCGCCCGGCGGCAGGGTTCCCGCGGCCACGAGCTCGTCGAGCGTGAACGCCTTGGGCCGCACCACGCGCAGCGACAGACAGGCCGACCCGACCGCCACCGGGGGGAGCACGGCGTGCAGCCGGGTGCCGTCCGGCATCCGAGCGTCCACCCAGGGCCGGGCGTCGTCCAGTCGCCGCCCGGCGACGGCGGCCAGCCGCTGGGCCAGCCTGCGCACGGCCTCGGCGTCGGCGAAGGTCACCTCCGTCAACTCCAGCCCGCCGCCCCGGTCCACCCACACCCGGTCGGGGGCGGCCACCAGCACATCGGTGACCTCGGGGTCGGCGAGCAACCGCTCCAGCGGCCCCGCACCGACCAGCTCGGACCGCAGCTCCTCGGCCACTCCCAGCACTTCCGCGTCCCCGAGCAGCCGGCCCTGTGCCCGCAGGGCCGCCACGACCCTGGCCGGGGTGGGTTCCGCCCCGGTCTCGGCGAGGTGCTGGCGCACCGCGTCCAGCAGGGGCGCGCTCATGCCGGCACTCCTTGCGCGGAGCCCAGGGCCCGCTGCCAGAAGCCGTCGCAGAACCGGGCCAGCGCGCCCCGCGCACCCGGCGGTTCCCCTTCCTGCACCCGGCCGGGAAGTCCCACCTCCACGGGCACCTCCCCGGCCAGCGGCGCTCCCAGCAGCGCCGCCACCGCTTCGGCGTCGAGCCCCTCCCGGCAGCGGCCCCGTACGACCACCCGCACGTCCCGGGCCACCATCCGCACCCCGGCGGCCACCCGGCCCGCCGCGGCCACCGACCGCAGCTCGCCGGGCACCACGAGCAGCACCAGGTCGAGCTGGGCCAGCACCTCCGCCACGGCCTCGTCCACCCGCCGGGGCAGGTCGACCACGACCACGCCGCCCCTCCTGCGCGCGGCGGCCACGACCGACCGCATCGCGGCGGGCGGCACGACCACCCGGTCGCCGCGGTCCCAGCTCAGCACCCGCAGTGCGTGCAGTTCGGGCAGGGACTCCTCCAGGGCCCCCGCCCCGACCCGGCCGCGCGAGGCGGCGAAGTCGGGCCAGCGCAGTCCCTCGGCGCTCTCTCCGCCGAGCAGGACGTCCATGCCCCCACCAAGCGGGTCGCCGTCGATGAGGATGGTGCGCTCCCCTGCCCGGCCCGCACCGAGCGCGAGGGCGCAGGCGAGGGTGGAGGCGCCGGCTCCGCCGCTGCCGCCGATCACGCCGACGGTCAGGGCGGGGCGTCCGGCCCCTTCCACCGCGTCGGCGATGCGGTCGGCGAGCAGGCTCTCGGCGTCGGGGAGCCGCAGTACCTCCTCGGCACCGATCTCCACCGCCCGCTGCCACACCAGGTTATCCGGGCAGAACCCTGTCTCACCTGCGCTTCCGAGCCAAAGGAGTCGCGAACAGATTCACTCGATCGAGGAACCTGTTCCTACCCAAAGGAGCCGCTCAACTACTGAGCTAGACGCGCCCACGACGCCAAGGACCCCCCACTCTTCGGGTTCGCGACCTCTGAACTGCCGCGCCAGCGCGGTCGGGGGCCAAGCCATCAACCTTGCGAAGAGCTATACGAGTAGAGCCGGCTGAAGCAAGATTCTTTTGGTCCCTAACTCGCAGCTCAAGACGCCGATACAATGTCAACAACGTTAGAGGAGACGGGACTTAAATCCTGAAAGCGGGTTGACGGATGTGGGTTTTGCTTGAAAATTTCAAGCATGAACCCACAGTCCTGGCTCGACGCGTTCGTGCGGCGGAACCTGAAGGACCTCGCTCGGGTGCGTGGCTATGCCGAACTGAGCCTCGCCACGGCCATGGAGACAGAGCGCAGGAGGCGCCCCCATCCCCGCAAGGTCGAGGGGTCCGTAGTCGCAACGAATGTTCGCGATCTGATCTTGCTGAGTGCCGACAACCCGCTTTTCGAGTCGGGCAACTTCGAGCTGAAGCCTCGTGCGAATCGCGCGGTGCGACTGATCGAGAAGGCGACAGGGCGGGAGATTGCCGTCCGAAAGATCTCTCCGGCGGAGAAGGTGGTCATGACCGACCTGCCGGCGGGTACCTATCCGGTCCAGGACGGCATGTTCGAGGCTCCTGGCGGCCACCTCGCCCAGGGACTGCTTCCGGTGTTGGTGTGGTCGATCAACAGGGACGACCTGCTGGGCGAGTTCCGGGCCGTGATTGTCGATGGGGAGAAGGCGTTGGGCAGGAAGCCTTTGGCGGTCTGTGCCTCAGTGGAGATTCCCCCGCTGGAAGGGGTCCTGGCCACAAACGTGCCCGCGCCGTCGGCACCGGGAGACGACTTCGGCAGTATGGTCCAGCCGCGCAAGGTACGCGAGGACGATGCCGAGGCATTGGGGGGTCCCGTTTCGGGGGCGTAGTCCCTGGCTGTGAGTGGATGAGGGAGATGCGCAACCTTGGCTGACACGACCACCGTCTACGGGCACCGCGTGAGACAGGCGCGGACGATCCGGCAGAGTCCGATCAAGCCTCTGGCCCAGACGCTCGGTTTGGCTCCCTCGTCGTGGACCGCGCTGGAGCGGTCCACGACCACGCAGCTGCCTCGGCTGCAGCTCCGCGTCTTGGCTACCGCGCTGCGGTTCCCCGTGGAGTTCTTCCAGTCGGCGCCGGGGCTGCCGATCCACCGTGGTTCGCTGCTACTGCGGGCGAAGAAGACCATCAAGGTCGCGGAGGTCGAAGCGCTGACGGCGTTTGCGGAGATGGCGTATGAGCTGCTGGCGGCTCTAGGGAAGCATGCGACTCAGCCGCCGGTTCGGCTTCCGCGGGTGCGGCCGGATACGACGCCGGAGGAGGCGGCGCGGCTCACCCGGGCGGTATTGGACCTTCCTGAAGACGAGCCGATTGCTCATGTGATCCACGCGGCGGAACGCGGGGGGATCCCGGTGGTCGTCGCAGATGTGGGGATGCCGGATGCGAAGCACGACGCCTTCTCGGTCTGGGTCGGCGAGTTCCAGGAACAGCCGATGGTAGTGGCGCGGCCGGTGAACTCCTGGGAGCGCACCCGTTGGTCGGTGGCACATGAGCTGGGGCATTTGGTGCTGCACCGAGGGCTCGCTGAGGGGGATGCGGAGGATGAGGCAAACCGCTTCGCCAACGAGTTCCTGCTGCCGTCCCGGATGCTAGCGCTGGAGTGGCCAGAGGCGGTCACGTTGAGCACTCTTATGCCACTCAAGCAGCGCTGGCGTATGTCGCTGGCCGCGCTGATCATGCACGGTTCATCGAATGGACTGCTAGAGCGGCGTCGCGCTGAGGGGTTGTTCAAGCAGTTGTCCGCGCGGCGGGACCCAAATACCGGAGTGACATGGAAGGTTCAAGAGCCGGGCTGGGCAGAGTGGCAACCCGAGCGGCCGCGGCTACTGGCTGTGATGGCCGAGCGGGGCATGGATCAAGTTCCGTCGGCGTCGTTGTTCTCCTCGTTGTCCGGTGGCTGGGCAGACGACTTGATGGAGCAGGTGGTGGCCGGGCAACGGCCGGCGCCCACGGTGGTGCGGGCCTTGGCCCGGCAAGCGCGGGCCGATGCAGCCCCAGCGGACAACGTCGTCGCCTTCCGCAGGGCGTGAGTACACAGTGGCGGCCGTTCAGCGTGTCACGGCGGACTCCGGCTCGGTCATCCACACGGTCACCAGGCTGGCCGCTCGGACGCCGGGCCGCCCAGGGCGGCCCGGCGTAGTCTGCCCCGCCAGCGCCTCCAGCCGCAGCCAGCCTCACGACACCCGACAGGAGCATGGGTGAACCCGGCCCGCCAGCGTCAGGCTGATGCCCTTCGCAAGGCCGCTTCGGACAAGGCACGCCGAACCCGACAGGCCGCCGAGGATGGCCTGCGACAGGTCATCAAGTCCGGCAAGCCGGTGACCTTCGCCGCCGTCGCACGAGCCGCCAATGTCTCCCAGCACTATCTCCACCGCCAGCCCGACCTTGCCGACCACATCAAGCACCTTCGCGCAGCCCAATGCGCAGGCACCATCAAGATCCCCCAACAACCCGAGGGCCATGATGAGCCCACGACGATCGCAGTCCTTCGCCTACTCCTGCGCGACGAGCGGGCCAAGCACCGGGACGAGACCGCGGAACTGCTACTCCGCATTCGGGAACTTGAGGAGAAGTTCGCCGCGGCACACGCCGAGATCCAACGGCTCGGCGCTGCCGACGACAGCACCCCTAGCCCCTCGAACACTGATCCGGGCCCTGGATCAGCCTGAGTTATCTCGGGTTGCGAGAGGGCGTGAGGCATGTGCTGCAGTGCGTACCCCACCCGCATTCCGTTTCCCGGTGACGGTGTTCACCGACCGGGGTCGCAGGGCTCCCGGCTGCTGGCGCCGAGCGGGCTTACGGCCTGTTGGAGCCAAGGCACGAAGTTCCGGACCTCACCGCTCTGTTCACCCAGACCTCTGTGTCACGACAGTGGCCTTGACACAGAGGCCCACTCGGCTGGCGGTTGTTTACCGGTTACCCCTCGAAGCGCTTGAGGTGGAGCTTGATCTCGGGGTGCTTCGCCAGTTGGTGGGGCTTCCCTGCAAAGCCCCGTACTGCTTCGAAGAGTTCGCGATCGCTGCGGCCGGTCAGCTTGCTCTCGATCAGTCCGAGAAGTTGGCTCCACTGATCGCGGGGCAACTGCTGCTGTAGCTTGCTGGCGATCGTGGCGTCCGTGAACGATCTCAGAGCGAGCGAGGCTTGCTGCGGATTGAACCTGGTGATCAGGTCCCGATAGATCGGGTCGGCGTTGATCGCGATGCCGTTGCCATTGCTCAGGAAGACCTCGATGACCCCAAGCACGTACTTTCGGCTCAAGCCTTCCGGAACGTCGCCGTGCTGTCCGACAAGTTCCTGCAGCCGGCGGGCGATCGGCGGCTCGGTGTAAAAGTTGCTCCACCCGTTGTGCGCGTCGATCAGGTCGTCCAGGGCTCCGTCGATCTCCCAGGCACGTTCCTCGGACGGCAGATAGGTCGCGCCCTCGGCCAGATCGATGAGCTGGCGGGCCAGGTCGGCCTGTTCCTGATCACCGTTGGCGCGGAACCTACCCAGCCGGAATCCGAAGTTGTATCGCGTTTCGTCGGAGACCTGCTTCCAGAGTTCGGGCCAAAGGCGGCGGATGTTGTCCAGGGTCTCCGGCCCGGTGGTGAGAGTGGTATAGCGGCCGAAGAACCCGGAGGCGAGAGGGTCGGCTTGAACGGGCGGGAGGTTCACGAAGAAGGAGGTGATGTCCTTGATCGTGCTGTCGTCGAGCTGCTTCTCCTTGACCTTCACAAGGAGCTTTTTGACCTGGGCAGTGATCTTGTCGTAGGGCAGCGTGATCGCGTGCTTGATACAGGTGCCCAACCAGTTCGCCAGTTGGAGACCATCCAGCTCGGCCTGGTTGGGATGAGCCGCACTCGCCCAGTTCCGCATGTAGCGGATGAGATCGAGTTCCTGGAAGCCGATGTCGCTGATCAGACCGATCTCGCGGCAGCCACTGAGGAGCTTCTGATCATCGAGTTTGGGGAGGTCGCTCTCGTCGTTGAGCTCCTTGCGCTTGTTGTCGGACTTCTCGGCGACCTCGTAGAAATATTGCAGGTCGAAGTTCACGACACGCTTGCGAAGCTCAAGGACGGTCTCATCCCAGAGGTAGTTGAGCGCTGCGTCGAAGAGGCCGACAGACCCAGCGATGATCATCTTGGAGATGTAGCTAGCCTGCCCTCGCTTCTCAACGGGCAACCGCGTGAGCGCGAAGCTCGTACTCTTCATGAGCACGTGTCGCTCTTGGAGCCCGACCAGGATGCCCTCCGTCGGAAGTCCCGAATTCGCAAGGATGTCGAGGACCAAATTCTCGAAGGACTCCAGCCCTTGGAGAGCTGTTTCTCCCGGATCAGACTCGATCTCACCGGTCGGGCGGGGTTCCAGGTGTCCACTCATGGCCGCGAGGCTAGAGCACCACCTCCGGGCCGCGGAGCCAATTTCCTGATGCCGGTTCGGAACGGCGGCGCCCCGGCTGCCGCCAGGGGCTCATCCGCCGCATCCGCAGGGGCACTCAACGTCCCCGTATGTGTCAGCGTCGCCATCAGACGGGGCAGGGTCCCACTCGGCCGGAGCGGGGAATCCTTCCGGTGTCAGTAGTTCGGGATCCACCCGGAAGCGAGCGGTCCGGCGCTCGCGAATGGTGATGGCCTGCTTGGCGAGGGCCTCCTCGGTGAAGATCACTTGACAGCGCTTGGCGGCAGCGGCCAGCACTTCCGCGATCTCGTCGGCCGGCCGCTTCCTGTGGCTGACCGCAAGGCTGTTGAACGTCCGCTCGTAGCCCTTGCAGGCGTGGACGACGAGCAACAGTGCGGACCGGCGTAGGGGCGCCGTGCTCTCCAACTGCAGCGGGGGAATCAGCGATCGGAGTTCCTTCTCGTTGAACACCACATGCGCGTGGGGCTCAGTAGAGGCCGCGTCGAGTTCCTGGTGCAGCGATGCCGCCAGCTCTCCCATGGCACCGCCCCGGTCAGCGATCTTCTCCAGGCGGTTGCGGAAGATCTGTTCTTCGAGCTGTTCGGTGGTGGTCGCCGGGTTGGCGTCGCTGGCTGGTTCTGCGGTCTTCGCGCTCTTCGACCTTGGAGGCAGGTATCCCTTCTCGCGGCATTCGGTCACCCACTTGCTGACTGTGACCTTGTTCGTGATGCCGAAGTGCCGGGCGATGACGCTGCTGGGCGTCTTGTTGGTGCGCTCCGCGTGCCGGTGGAGCCAGGCGACCTTCAGGAGTCGGTCCGGTGCGCTGCGTCGTCCCTTGGTGGGTAGTTCGGTGTCCTCGGTGACCATCGTCGAGATCAAGGACTCGGTTGACCACGGCGAGTTCAGCATCACCTCGGCGTAGTGCCGGATCAGGGTGATGGGGATCTCGATCGAGCTCTGGATGCCGGTGATGCTGGCGTCAGGCTTGACCGAGACGGCGATGGCAGTGATCTCAGCATCCCCGTGCCGGTCCAGACCGGCATGGACGTGGAAGGTGTAGTCGTCGTGCAGATGCTTGATGTCGGCGTACTCCTGTGAGTGCTCCACCAAGTACAGAGATATGTGCGCCAGCAGGGAGGCTGTGAGCCAGTCGCGTCATCCCGCGGGCATGGCGGTGGCAGGGCGATGAATCTCCAGGATGACTGCGGTGCCGGCCACGGTTCGGTCCTCGTGCATGTTGATCTGCTGGCCGGGTTGGAGGTGTGTCCAGTGGGAGGGCGTGAGGGGCACGAGTCGAACCGTGGCTCGTCCACCGGGCTCCAGAATGGGCATGTTCTCAACCCAGAGCCCGGCGATGCTGACCGCACGTTCACCGGTGGGCGAGAGGTGGCCGATGTCCCACATGGGCCGCAGAACACCGGCGCCGGAGATTGGCGTCGTGCGTCGTGCCTCGGCGGCAGGACGGAGTGTCAGATCTGCCCGGATCACGCCGTTGCGGATCTCGGAGCACCGCCAATGGCACCAGGCCGCGCTCCGCTCAAGCCGGAGCTGCTCAGCCGCGTCGGCGAGCTTCTCCCAGAACGCCAGGGGGAGCGAGCGACCGTCCCCGAGTTCCTCCAGCAGGCCCAGGGCGATCTCCCACTCGTCGTGGACGAGGTAGTCCCAGATGTCTCGCACCGTGATGTCGTTCTCGGTGGCGGTCTCTTCCGGAACCAGCAAGGAAGCTGATTCGAGCAGCTCAGGGACGTCCATGCCCTCATTGTCGACCACATGAACTTTTAGGCTGCGCTCTCCTGGTCTCGCTCGATGGCAGCGAGCCGGTTCTTGAGCCGGTAGCTGGGGCCGTTGATGGAGATCACGTCGCAGTGATGGAGGAGACGGTCGAGGATCGCGGTGGCGAGGACCTCGTCACCGAACACCTGTCCCCATTCGCTGAAGGTCTTGTTCGAGGTCAGGATGATCGAGCCCTTTTCGTAGCGCTTTGAGATCACCTGGAAGACCAGATTGGCCTCGGCGCGTTCGAGGGGCTGGTAGCCGACCTCGTCGACGACGAGAACAGCAGGCCGCAGGTAGCTGCCGAGCTTGCTCGTCAGCCGCCCGGCGGCCTCGGCGGTCTTGAGGTTGCGGACCATGTCGTCGAGGCTGGTGAAGTAGATCGAGTACCCGGCCCGGCATGCCGCGACCGCGAGAGCGACGGCGATGTGTGTCTTGCCCACTCCCGGCGGCCCGAGCAGGGCCGCGTTGGCCTTGGCCTCGACGAACGACAATGTGGCGAGGTCCTTGACCTTGCGAGGGTCGAGCTCGGGCTGGAACGAGAAGTCGTAGTCGTCCAGCGTCTTGTGGTGCGGCAGCTTCGAGATCCGCAGACCGGTGCGGAAACGGCGGTCCTCGCGGACGGCGAGTTCTTCGGAGAGGACCAGGTCGATGAAGTCGAGGTAGCCCATCTTGGCCTCGTCAGCCCGCTGAGCGTACTGCGTCAGGGCATCGGCCAGGTGAGGCAGGCCCAGCTTGCCGGCCGTGTTGCGGATACGGGTGGAGACCAGCTCGCTCAAGACGATTCCTTCGCACTCGGCTTGGTGGTGAAGGGGCGGGTGCCGGTCAGTTCGTCATAGACCGACAAAGGCCGGCGGCCGACCTCGACCTGGGTGACCGCGGCCCGGTTCAGCAGGGCCGCCAGCGGCCCGGGTTGCGAGGCCGGGGCGTCGTGGCGGCATGGCCTCGGCAGGCCCCCGTCACCGGCGGTGACGCGGCGGCCGGATCCCGTGGGCAGGCCGTCCCAGTGCTTCTCATCCACGATGCGGGCGCCTCGGCCGACCACCCGGGGATGGGTGGCCAGCAGGGTTTCGCCACTGTGATCGGGGGTGGTGGCATGGAGCATGATGTGGGACTTCGTTGCCCTGACTTCGACCAGCTGGCGGGGGCGGACCTTGCGGGCCGGCACCGAGTAGAGATTCGCGTCGAAGGCGACGAGGCAGTCCTTGCCGACGTGCCGGAGGTGTCGCTGAGTGACCACATAGGGAGTCTGCGGCAGCGGGCGGAGGGCGACGTGGTCGCGGATCGCCCGCAGACCGATGACCTCGCCGTGGGTGCCGTGCACTTTCGCCCGCCGCAGCGGCACCCAGGCGGTGAACGCGGCGTTGAGTTCCTCGACCGAGGAGAAGGCCCGGCCGGCCAGAACGTGGTCGCGGACGATCAGCACCTGTCGCTCGACCCGGCCTTTGCCCGTGGGCCGGTATGCGGCCAGCACGTCGGGATCGAAGTCGTAGTGCCCGGCGAAGGCGACGGCCTCCGGGTGGAGGGGGACGGCTTCACCTGGTGCGACGTGCCGGCGGACCACCGTTTTGGTGCGGTCGTAGACGATCGACATCGGGACCCCGCCGAAGTGAGCGAACGCTTGGCGGTGGCAGTCGAAGAAGGTGGCCAGGTCCTGGCTGGTAGTGAAGCAGCAGAACGGATCGCGCGAGTAGGACAACGTCATGTGGAACGAGTAGACCTTCGGGATCCCGACGTGGGCGAGGATCTTTCCCTCGTCACCCCAGTCGACCTGGGCCTGGGCCCCGGGCACCACCTCGAACCTGCGGTGCAGGCCCGCCAGTTCACTCGGGCTGATGCCCAGTTCCTCCGCGACCCGCGGGCGGGCTTCCTGCAAGTACATCTTGATCCGCTGATAGCTGCCGGTGAACCCGTAGTCGGCGACCAGGCGCTCGTGGATCACGGCTCCCTTGAGCAGGATCTCGGCCCGCAGCATCGCGTCGATCAGCGGCGCGACCTCATCCACCATCCGCCGGTACGGCTGCCCGTTGGGCGCCCTCCGTGGCGGCGCGACCGGCGTCTCGCCGGACAGATACTTCACGACCGTGCGCCGGTTCAGCCCGGTCTCCTTCGCGATCTCCCGCAGGCTCATCGCTCCGGACTCATACAGACCGCGAAACCGCCTCAGCTCCAACCAGCGATGCGGATCCAAGACCACTCTCGCCGCCCTCCACCGACCCCGAACAGGACGACAGAAGCCTCACGCGCCACCAGCCCCACCGCATCAAGAACGGTGCACTTTCCTCCGTACGCGGTGGTGCACGTTCACTTGTACGCCGACACTTGAGATCGAATGTCGCGCGCTGGTCGCTGCTGAAGAACATCTGCGAGCCGCCGGGGCCGATCATTCCGCCGATGAGCGAGTTCGGCTGCTCTTGCTCGCCGGCTTCTTCCTCACCGGCGCGGCAGGGGGACGGCTGCGGCTCTGCGCTCTCGCTCATGGACTAACTATCGGCGAGAAAGCTAACTCGGCGGGGCTGTTGCCGCGATCCCTGCCCGTTGGAGGCTGGGTGCAGTCGGGAACGGCCCCCGGTCGGACGGGGGCCGTTCATGTCGCCGACTTCCGGTTCTGACATGAGGAAGAGGATCGACAGCATGAGCGTAAGCACTGGTAACCCGGGTGGGAACGAAGACAACAACCTCGCCGAGAACCGTCTGCCCCTGCGGTGGTCGGTGATCATGATCGGGTCGGCTGCCGTCGCGGGGCTCACGGGGGTGGCGGCCGGGGTGGCCGCAGGCATCGGGGCGGAGTTCTTTGTGGAGCCCCCCTATGCCGTGGCCGTAGGAGTCGTCACGGGAGCGGCTGCCGCCGTCAAGACGTTCGTGAAGACGATGCAGCAGCTGCATCAGTTCCTGGAGCGGTAGCCGCCGCCCATCGGAGCTGTCCGCGTACTCCCGAACGTGCTCAGCTCTCGGGCCGCTTTGGTCACGAGCTCGGTTGCGGGGACCTGGTTGGCGGCAGGACGGAGAGGGCGCCCTGCCGCGCAAGCCCAGCCCGCAGTCGTTCGTTGTCGAGGGTGAGGGCCTGGACCTGCTGGGCGAGCGTGTCGACGGACTGACGCAGGTCGGTGATCTCCTCGTGCCGGGCGCGACGTGCCTCGCGGAGCTGGCCCTGGAGTTCCTGGATGCGCTCGCGCAGGGTCGCCGGGACGTCGGGGCCGCTGGAGCGTTCGCCAACACGCTGCCGGAAGAGTTCCACGACATCGTTGGCCCGGTAGGCGGTCGCCCGCGAGATGCCCGCCTCGCGGGCCAGGGAGGCGACGGTGAGGCTGCCGTCACTGTGCTGCGGATCAACGGCCAGGAGGCGGTCCATGGCCTCGATCAGGGCGGTGCGAACCTCAGATGTGACGCTCATCGGGCGGACTCCTCGGCCTGGTCGCGCATGCGCCGCATCTGTTCGATCTGCTGATGCAACGCGGTCTTCTGGAGGATGGTCAGGGGGCGGATGGTCAGCAGCTGCCGGGCGTCGCCGATGACGTTGTCGATCGCCGGGCGGTGCTGGGGAAGGACGCAGGAGTTCGGGCACTTCGCCGGCTGGCAGTGGTTCATCACCGGTGCCGCCTCCGGCTCGACGGACGGACGACGCGAGAGGCAGAGCGCGGTGGACGCCTCGAAGTAGCAGTCGTTGAGGACGCCCGGATAGTAGGTGCGGGCCGGGTTGGTCAGCATCGCCCGCAGCCGGGCGGTGTCGATCACGCGGCCGGGGAAGTCACCGAGCTCGTCACGGACGCGGGTGAATTCCTCGGCGAGGCGGGGCGGCATCCGCACTCCGGCCTTGAAGTCCTCGTACTGGTCGAGGAAGTGCTCCGTGCGGGCCAGCTGCTGTTCGCTCTCGACCTCGCTGGGGAAGCCGGAGGCCGAGTTGCCCGCGTAGCCCTCGAACATCGCGACCTTCACGTGCTTGTACTGAATCTTGCCCGCGACGACCCCGAACGGCTGGAAGGCGATGTGCCAGGCGACGGTGCGGCGGAACTGCCGCGTGGTGAAACGCCACTTCTTCTCATCCACCAGCGGGATGGGGTCGTGCGGGCGGACCTCGGCGAGCCGGTCGGCGAAGACGTTCAGCAGATGATTGATGGTGTTGCCGATGCCGTCGTTGGTGCCGCGGTAGCCGTGGCGGTAGAACAGCCGGTCGCAGTCCGTCAGGCTCTCCATCACGGCGACGGCCTGGGCGACCGGCTCGATGACCACCCAGGTGTCTTCGTCGCCGACGGGCTGGCGGCCCTTGAACACCTTGCCGCGGACCTTGTGCCGCTCGATGATGCCGTCCTGGGATGCCGTGGTGAAGTGGCAGCCGGGCTTGAGGGACTGGGCCTCGGAGTCCCGCATTCCCGAGAGGTAGGCCGTGATCACGTAGCAGGCAGCCAGCAGCATGCGGGTCTCGATCAGCAGGGATTTCGAGTGGAATCGCGGCCGCCATGGGCGGCCTGTCTCCTCGTCGATGCTGATCTCGGTGTCCATGCCGCCCTCCTCCAGACCGAGCTCGGCGACTGCTTGCCGCAGCAGCTCGACGAGGGCCGGGTGGTCCACCGTGTTCTCGCCGATCCGCGCGAGCCGGGCGATGAGCTTGCGGTTCACCCCGCCGTCGCTCGCCCGGTTGTACTTATGCGGCAGATTGATGTCCGAGGGCCTCGCAGGCAGTCCGCGGCCTTCCCGCCGGCGCCGTTCGATGAACTCCTCCAGCCGGGCCCGCCCAGCGCCCTTGTACGACTTGTTGGCGTCGCCGACGGGCTCGGTGATCCGTTCCTGTTCGGCCAGGGCTGCGAGGATGTCCTTCGAGGCGACGCGGATGTAGAACAGGGCGCCTCGCAGATAGGGCGCCAGGACCCGCGGCGGAATGCGCTGAGTGCTGTTCTCCTGCGGCCGGCGGCCAGCGACGTGCTTCGATGCCCGACCGTCCCAGGGCAGCCTCTCCAGCCGGTCGTAGGTGATCGACTCCCGGGTGCGGAAAAGCAGCGTCAGAAACCACTTCACCCGCCCACGTTCCTGTGCCTGGACCTCGGGCTTGATCCCCCCACCCTCGACCCGGTGGTCCAGGAAGGCGTCCAGCACGGCGTCATCGGTCAGGTCCCGCAGCCTTAGCCCGGGGTGGCGGCCGGCGAGGAAGACGAACAGCTTGCGGAGCTCTCGGAACTCCCGGGAGACGGTGACCACCGACGGCAGCCGCTTACACCCCTCGGTGATCTTGGTCAGGCGGCTGTAGGCGTACTCCTTCGCGGTCAGCCGCCACATCGGGTCCTCGATCGTGGTGAAGATGACGGTGCTCTGGCCCCGGTGGTGGTTGGGCAGGTGGTAGGCCGCGGCCATGTTCCAGACGTCCTCGCCGAACCGCGGGCCCGGCCCGGCTTCCTCCCGCAGCGGGCGCCCGGTCAGAACCAGGGCGTCCGCACTCACGTACGCGGACACCAGCGGCTCCGCAGCCAGGCCGGTGGTCAGGATGGCGGTCATTGGCGGCTTCCGATCCCGCCCAGCAGGGGCGGCAGATTCTCCAGCGGGCGGGTGGCTTCGGCGATCGCGCGGGCCGCGGCGAGGACCGGCTCGGGGAACGCGGGCAGGATCTGCGTCAAGATCCGCTGCCGGGTGCGGCCGTGGGCGAGCGCGAACGCGTTGGCGGGCATCGCCTGGCGCTGGTCTTCGAGATGGTCCAGGTAGGCCAGGACGGCGGGCAGTTTCCGCGAGGTGATCACCGCGTTCGAGCAGTCCAGGCAGCTCCAGAACGGGACCGGGCAGGCTTGCCCGGTGGTGCCGAAGGGCGAGTCGAAGAAGTCCCGGCAGGACGACAGCCACAGGTCCATCTCGCCGTCCAACAGCTTCCTCGCGTCACCCGGCTCGACTTCGAGCTCCTTCGCGGCGGCCGCGGTGTCCTGCTTCAGCTCGGCCTCCCGCTGCGGCGGGATCACCCGCAGCTGGACCGCCTCCTCAAGGGCGTGCGACAGACCGTCGGCGACCGCGGCCTCATGCAGCGGCCGAAGCGCTGGGATGTCCGCGTAGTGGGCAGCCGCGACCTCCTTGGAGTGGCCGCGGGCCAGCAGCGGCAGCTGTCCCTTGGTGACCCGGTAGAACTCCGCCTTGTAGGTCTTGCGGAGTCTTCTGAGGTGGACCGTCAGCCGTTCGCCGTGCTCGTCGCGCAGGTCGTATCGCTCGCAGAACGCGATCGCCGCGGACCTGGGCCGGAAGTGCCGCGCTCCGCCACGGATCCTGGCGGCGTTGGGGTGCCAGTAGATCCACAACGCTGTCTTCGACTCGTTCCAGGCGTGCGCCCGTGCCCGGCGGGTCAGTCGCAGGGCGAGGCGGATCAGACCGCCCGGTGTGCCCGCGCCGCCGTCACGGACCCGCATCCGGTTGACCTCCGTGCCGTGCCGGCGCCGCTTGATGTACTCGATCTCGACATAGCCGCGGGTCGGGTTCTTCAAGCAGTCCACCGAGAGTTCTAGCGCGCTCTCCGGCTCCAGTCCGGTGGACAGGATCAGCAGCAGATAGAGGGATGCCAGGTCCTCCGAGGAGGGGAACACCGCAGCATGCAACTCCTGCTGCTTGCCCTCCCAAGGCGATGGACCCATGCCCGCCTGACGAGTCCGGTGAGCCATCAACTCCCGGCCGCTGATGGGGCCGTGGCGGTCCAGATGCCACAGCAGGTTCTCCCACCGGCCCCAGCCGCCGGTCAGCGGGTCCTCGCCCGCTGCCACCGAGGCGTCCGCCTCGGTGGCCAGCCGCCGTACCGCTTCACGGATATGGCTGCGGCAGGCTTCCCGCAGGGCCTCGGCGACCTGCGGCGGATAGGCGTCCACCTTGTTCCCGAAGTGCGGTCGGGGCCGGAGCCCGACGAACATCAGCCGGTCATGCAGAGCCGGGTTCAGGGACTCCGGCCGGGCGTCGCGGATCTCCCGCAGCAACGTCATCGCCTGCGTCAGCATCGCGTAACCCGTCCGGGGCGTCGGCATCGTCTCGTATAGCCACGTCTCGAAGTCGTTGAGGTCCTGGGGCGTGATCTGCCCGGTCGTCCAGGTCGCGGCGTTTTCGACCCGGCCGGCGAAGAACGCGTCCAGGCTCCGGGCGACCTGGACGTATGCCTGCACCGTTCCGGGCGAGGCGATCCGGCGGCCGACCCGCGCCATCGAGCGGATC
Organism: Streptomyces sp. AB3(2024); assembly: GCF_041862025.1. Lineage (NCBI taxonomy): Bacteria > Bacillati > Actinomycetota > Actinomycetes > Kitasatosporales > Streptomycetaceae > Streptomyces > Streptomyces sp. AB3(2024). The sequence goes on along the minus strand of NZ_JBGWAB010000016.1, from coordinate 12,150 downwards.
GTCTCCGCCAACTCGCGGGCGAGAAGCAGACACTTGGCGTCCGTGAGGTCCACGAGGGTGGACGGCCGGTCGGGAAACGGAACCCGGAAGGCCAGTGGTGAGATGTCCTCGCCCGCCTGCGCGGCCTCCTCCATCGGCAGCGCGAAGTTCGCCCGGCGCGGGCGCCTCAGCCCGCTCACCACGCACCCGCCAGGGCCGACAGGTCGTCGATACTGTCCTCCGTCAGCCGTCCCGCCATTTCCGCGACCGCGTCGCCAATGAGCTCCTGGGCCTCCGCGAGGGAGTCCAGGTAGATGTAGGTCGAGCTGATGTGGCTATGCCCCAACAGTCGCTGCAAGATCCGCAAGGGGTCGCCCATGACCCGCTCGTAGGCGCCCATCCGCAGGTCGGAGGAGCCCGACCGCATCGCGGCGATCTGCTGCCGAACCAGCTGCGTGAGCATGTGAACGGCGAATGTGTGCCGGCAGGTGTGGGGCGAAGCCTCCACCGGCATCCCCGCCGCCGCCGTGCGCTCGCCGGCCCGGCTGAACGCGTACTCCCACGAGTTGAGCGTCATCGGGGTGCCCCGTTCGCTCAACCACAGGGCCAGCGGCCCCAGCCGGGTGCCGCCCGCGTCGACCTCGACGAGCCGCATCCGCTCGTCCGGCGACAGGTCCGACCACCGGACCGAGATCCACCGGCCGGACGCCGCCCGCAGCGAGCCACCCAGCGGGCCCGTGTCGCGGGTCTCGATCCACCGCCTTCCCGGCCAACCTCCCCGATCGGCGGCGCGAGCGAGCGTCACTGCCCGCTCCACCTCGGCGTACTCCGTCACCCGCCGCAGCACCCGCACCGGCACCCAGACCGCCCGGCCGCGGTCGCCCTTGGTCGTCAGCACCGCCAGGTCCAGCCGCGCAGAGCGCTCCTCCGGCAACGGACACAGCCGGGCCAGCTCCGGCTCCAGCAGACTGCCACCCTCCTCCAGCCGCACCCCCGTGGTCACCAGCAGGTCCGAGAACGATGCGTTCCTCGCCCCGCAGCGAACCCCTCGGCCCGGCCTCTCCGAGCCGTCCAGGCGCCGCCCCCGCAGCCCGACGTCCCGGAAGATCCGGTAGCGCTCCAGGGACAGGAACTTCACCGAGGCGCCCCCGGCCCCCTTCTCCTTCGCCTCAGCGACCAGCCGCCCCGCCGGCTGCCCAGCAACGGCCACCGCCCGGTAGCCGAACGGCGCCGACGCCACCAGGTGCTCGTCCATCGCCCACCGGTAGAACTTGTCCAGCGCCGCCGCCGACCGGTTCCACGTCTTCGCCGTCACCCGAAAGGGGGGCAAGGACAGCCTCCGGGCCGCGTAGAACGCGTCGAAGTCCCCCCGGACGGCATTCCATACCGACCGGTCCCCGAACTCCCGCAGGAAGCGCCCCCAGACCGCCAGGTCGCGGGCGTACCCCTCCCAGCTCTTCGCCGACCGGCAGCCCATCGTCGGGAGGGCCCGGAAGAAGCGGTTCAGATGCACGTCATACGAGCCGTCCGGCCCAAGGATGAACGGCATCCCCTCCCGTACCGACTCCCGGTCCAACACCGCCACCAAGTCCGAACCCGGGCCTGGCTCCTGGAGCAGATCCCGCTTCGTGAAAAAGACCTCCATGAGTTCCGGACCGTAGCGAACCCAACACGATCCGTGCAGCACTGAGACGCTGTGCCACTGCCCGGATAAACCAGGGGGTCGTCGAGGTCCCGGCCGACGAGGAACACCCCGCCTCGGCGCGGCGCTCCGCCCACCCGGCGCGCGGCGTCGTCGCCGACCAGGACGAGCGGGGCCGATTCCCATCCCACGCCACCGCGCGGCCCACCGCCCGCGAAGGCACTCCCGTCGTCCCCGCTCCCACGCGCACCACCGGCTCCGCTTTGCTCGGGCACCGCATGGTGCACGTGCGGTTCGGCGCCGACGGCGGCGCACAGCCGCAGCAGGTCGTCGAGCAGCAGCGGGTCCTCGGTGATGATCAGTGGCCGCCCGCCACCGGGCAGCGCCCCGGGCGCACCTGCGGCCCGCCCGCCCCCGCCGGTCACCACGGGCTCCGGCCCTTCACACGACTTCGATCCAGCCACGATCTCCGCCCCCTTCTCACCGCAAATCCACGTGCCGCGGACTTCGCGGCTGGAATCACGGTGCAGCGATCCGGAAAAGGGAGTGGATCTTGGTCCAAAACTGTGGACGAGAAGGCCCTTGTGAATAACTTCGCCACCCCATCAGGTGAGTTCCGGAGCGCGCCGGAACCACTACGCAGCGTGACGAGTTCGAAGGGGTGAGGGCCTGAGCCATGCGGGCCCGCAGACGAGGGAGGGCCGAGCGGATGACCACTGAAGGCCGAAGGCATGGGACGCGAACCGCGTCCGGACATGCGACGACCCCCGCCGGGGGGGAGAGCGGGGGTCGTCCCCACGGTCCGACTCGGGGGGGGAGGAGCCAGACCGGGTTAGCACGGTCGCGAACGATCCGTGACTTCCATGGTGTACCCGAGAGCCTTCTCAGGCAAACCCACGCGCCACACCTTACGCCGAATGGTGGGCGCATATGCTCGGGTCGTGGAAAATCAGCCCTTGCCGCACTCCTTGCCTCGGACCGCCGCCTTCTTCGACCTGGACAAGACGGTCATTGCGAAGTCCAGCACTCTGACGTTCAGCAAGTCCTTCTACCAGGGCGGCCTGATCAACCGGCGGGCCGTGCTGCGCACCGCGTACACGCAGTTCATCTTCCTGGCCGGCGGAGCCGACCACGACCAGATGGAGCGGATGCGCGAGTACCTCTCCGCCCTCTGCAAGGGGTGGAACGTGCAGCAGGTCCGGGAGATCGTCGCCGAAGCCCTCCACGACCTGATCGACCCGATCATCTACGACGAGGCCGCATCCCTCATCGAGGCCCACCACACAGCGGGCCGTGACGTGGTGATCGTGTCGACGTCCGGCGCCGAAGTCGTCGAGCCGATCGGCGAGATGCTCGGGGCGGACCGGGTCGTGGCCACCCGCATGGTGGTCGGCGACGACGGCTGCTTCACCGGGGAGATCGAGTACTACGCCTACGGGCCCACGAAGGCGGAAGCCGTCCGGGAGCTCGCCGAGTCCGAGGGCTACGACCTGGCCCGGTGCTACGCGTACAGCGACTCGTTCACCGACGTGCCGATGCTCGAAGCCGTCGGGCACCCGCACGCGGTCAACCCGGACCGGGCATTGCGACGGGAGGCCGTGGCGCGCGAGTGGCCGGTTCTGGTGTTCAGCAGGCCGGTACGGCTCAAGCAGCGGCTGCCCGCACTCTCGATGCCCGCACGCCCGGCCCTCGTCGCCGCCGCGGCGGTGGGCGCGGCAGCAGCCACGGCCGGTCTCGTCTGGTATGCCAGCCGCCGCCGGGCCTCCGCCGCCACCGCCTGATCCCAGCCGTCACCCCACCGCCGGATGTCCTGACCTGGGGCGTTTTGGACTGTCCGAATCGCCCCAGGTCATCCCGGAAAGTAAAGAACTCCGGCCAGGGGTTTCGCTCGGCTCGGAAGCGGAGTACAAAGGAGTCAACGGCCCGCGAGACCAAAGAACATCCGAGAGGATCATCTTTAAAACGCAGTAAGGCCCACGGACCGAAGCATGAACGCCGAGCACCCACGCGACGTCGACCCGTCGATTACGGGCCAGCCGCACCAGGTAACCGGGCAAAGCTCCCGACCTGATGGGCATATATCGAGGACGCTTGGTAACTGGGCGCGAATGCCAGCGGCGACACCACAGCAGTACGGTGTCGCCGCAACCCTGTTCCCACCCCCTACGCGCCCCACCCCGGCTCCCGGCGCCCTTGAGCACCGGGCCGCGGGCCCTGGACCCCGCCGCTTACGCCGCGCCGCGCTGGAGGGCTTCACAGACCGCCGTCGACTCGCGCACCCCGAGTTCGATCGCGCGGCCGCAGTGCGCGATCCAGGCGGCCATCCCCTCCGGGGTCCCGGAGACATAGCCCTCGAAGGCCTCCAGGTAGGCCTTCACGCCCTGCTCGGCGTGACCGACCTCCGCCGGGCAGATCGCCTTCGGGTCGAGGCCACTGTTGATCAGCACGATCCGCTCGGCCGCCCGCGCGACCAGGCCGTTGTACGAGCCGAACGGCCTCAGCGCCAGGAGCTCGCCGTGCACCACCGCGCCCGTGATCAGGGCCGGGGCCGAACCACCCGCGATGATCAGCCGGGAGAGGCCGTCCAGCCGCCCCGCCACCTCGTCGGAGCCGGGCAGCGGAAGGTCCACCAGGGGCTCGTCCACCGGCTCCCCGGCCAGCCGCGGCCGGCCCACGACGTCCCCGGCCGTCGTCGACCCGCACGCCACCAGGTGCAGCCGCGCGAGGACCCGCAGCGGCGACTGGCGCCAGATGCTCAGCAGCTGGCCCGCCTCGGCCGTCAGGCGCAGAGCGGCGCCCACCGTCAGCGCCTGCGCGTCGACGCCGAAGTCGGTGCGGCGGCGCACCTCCTCCAGCGCCCAGTCGGCACCGGACAGCGCCGCACTGCCCCGCGCGCCGCGCAGCGCGGCCTCCGAGGTGATCTCCCCGCTGCGCCGGCGCATGACGCGGTGCCCGTAGACCCGGTCCACGGCCTTGCGTACGGAATCCACGGACTCTGCGACTCCCGGGAGCGAACCCAGGGCCGCCAGCGGGTCAGAAGCGCTACTCATAAGTAGGGAGCCTACGCACTGCGCGGCCGTAGCACCGAGCCCTCCTTGGAGTGGTCTTCTTCACTCACCTTGACCACACCCCGCTACCATGCCACTACGCTTGGTGAACATGAAGATCGCTTTCGTGGGAAAGGGCGGCAGCGGCAAGACGACCCTGTCCTCCCTCTTCATCCGCCACCTCGCAGCCAATGAAGCCCCCGTCGTCGCGGTGGACGCCGACATCAACCAGCACCTCGGCGCGGCCCTCGGGCTCCCCGAGGACGAAGCGGCCGCGCTGCCCGCCCTGGGCGCGCACCTCCCCCTCATCAAGGAGTACCTGCGCGGTTCCAACCCCCGCATCGCGTCCGCCGACAGCATGATCAAGACCACCCCGCCCGGTGCCGGCTCGCGACTGCTGCGGGTCACCGAGGACAACCCGGTCTACGAGGCCTGCGCGCGCACGCTGCTGCTCGACGGGGAGCCCGTACGGCTGATGGCCACCGGGCCGTTCACGGAGGCCGACCTCGGCGTGGCCTGCTACCACTCGAAGGTCGGCGCGGTGGAACTCTGCCTCAACCACCTGGTCGACGGCCCGGACGAGTACGTCGTCGTCGACATGACGGCCGGCTCGGACTCCTTCGCCTCGGGCATGTTCACCCGCTTCGACATGACCTTCCTCGTGGCCGAACCGACCCGCAAGGGCGTCTCCGTCTACCGGCAGTACAAGGAGTACGCGCGGGACTTCGGCATCGCGCTCAAGGTGGTCGGCAACAAGGTGCAGGGCCCGGAGGACATCGAGTTCCTCCAGGACGAGGTGGAAGAGGACCTGCTGGTCACCTTCGGGCACTCCGACTGGGTGCGGGCCATGGAGAAGGGCCGCCCCGCGCCGTTCGACCTGCTGGAGGCGACCAACCGGCTCGCGCTGCAGGCGCTCCAGGACGCGGCCGAGGACTCGTACGCCGACCGCGACTGGGACAAGTACACCGAGCAGATGGTCCACTTCCACCTGCGCAACGCGGAGAGCTGGGGGAACGCCAAGACCGGGGCCGACCTGGCGGAGCAGATCGACCCCGGCTTCGTCCTGCACGAGGCCCTGTTCAGCCCTCGTTCGACTCCTCAGCCGGCTTGACCGCGGCCGGGGCCGTCGGCGGCGCGGGCGGCGGCCCCGCCGTCAGGAACTTCGTCCAGCCGTCCTTCGGCGCCTGGCCGACGCCGAGGGTGCGCATCCACTCCAGCGTCTTCGGGTCCTGGGCGTCCAGCCAGTCCGCCAGCTCGCGGAAGGGCACGCACCGGACCTCCGGCTTGGTGCACATGGTCTGGATGGACTCCTCGACGGCACGCATGTAGGTGCCGCCGTTCCACGACTCGAAGTGGTTGCCGATGATCAGCGGCGCCCGGTTTCCCTGGTAGACCCGGTCGAAGGCCTGGCGCAGGCCGTCACGCATCTGGTCGCCCCAGTACTCGTGCTGGGAGGGGTCGCCCTGGGTGGTCGTACCGGACTGGTTGACCATGTAGTTGTAGTCCATGCTCAGGGTGTCGAAGGCGCGCCCGGGCATGGGCACCAGCTGGAGCGGGAGGTCCCAGAGCCCGTCCGTCTTCTTCGGCCAGATCTGCTTGCTGATGCCGCTGGAGTCGTAGCGGAAGCCCATGTCCTTCGCCGCCAGCATGAAGTTCTTCTGGCCTTCGAGGCAGGGGGTGCGGGCGCCGATGAGCTCCTTGTCGTAGTCGAAGGGGAGCGCCGCCAGGTCCTTGAGCGCCGGGGTGTTCGTCTTCCAGTTCTTGACGAAGGACTTGGCCTGGTTGATCTCGCTCTTCCACTCCTCCACCGACCAGGTGCCGACACCCCCGTCGGGGCCGCAGAAGTGGCCGTTGAAGTGGGTGCCGATCTCGTTGCCCTCCAGCCAGGCCCCGCGGACCTGGGTGGCGGTGTCCTTGATGCCCTGGAGGTCGCCGAAGCCGATGTCGGAGAGGCCCGAGGAGTGCTGCGGGGCCGTGTAGAGGGAACGCTTCTCCTCCGGGAGCATGTACACGCCGCTGAGGAAGTAGGTCATCCGGGCGTTGTACTGCTTGCCCACCTCACGGAAGTGCGAGAAGAGCTTCTGGCTGTCCTCACCCGCGCCGTCCCACGAGAACACCACGAACTGCGGGGGCTTCTCACCGGGCTTCAGCCGCTGCGGCTTCTGCACGTTCGGCTGGGAGCCGGTGTAGACGGTCGAACCGTCGCCGATGGGGCGGTTGACACTGCCTGGGGCCTCCGGGGCGGCGGCGCCCTTCATCGTGTTCTGGTTGCCGGGGGCGCCGGGAGCGCCGGGGCGGGCGGGCTCGGAGGCGCTGCACCCGGCGGCGCCCAGCACCAGGGCCGTGGCGACCAGGCCGCCGGCGATCTTCTTCGTGGCGGCGATCATCCGCACACCTCTCCCTCGCAGTTCCATCGCGGGACTTCCGTGACGCAACGTCCCACGCGGTCCGCTTTAAGGAAGGTATGACAAGGCAGACAAAATACTTAATCACCCCTGAGTGCTAATTCATAGCCCATTTGCCCGCATTACCTACCAGCAGCCTTTACTCTCCATTACCATCCATTTACCGAGTGTTGAGACTCCCGCCGCTTCATCACCTCCCCCGAGGAGACGGGACCCCATGACGACAGCCGCCACACCCCCCTCCACGAACCAAGGCCCCGACGGTGCCGGTCCCCGCCTCAAGGGGCTCCATGCGGACCTGTCCGCGTCCGTCGCCGTCTTCCTGATCGCGCTTCCCCTTTCGCTGGGCATCGCCCTGGCCACCGGAGCCCCCCTGCAGGCGGGGCTGGTGGCCGCCGCGGTGGGCGGGATCGTGGCCGGGCGGCTCGGCGGCGCCCCGCTCCAGGTGAGCGGGCCGACCGCCGGACTCACCGTGGTGACGGCCGGGTTGATCCAGCACTACGGCTGGCGCACCACCTGTGCCATCACGGTCCTGGCCGGCTGCTGCCAGCTCGGACTGGCCTTCCTGCGCACCGCGCGCTCGGCCCTGCTGGTGAGCCCGGCGATCATGCACGGGATGCTGGCCGGTATCGGCGTGACCATCGCGCTGGCCCAGCTGCACATCGTGCTCGGCGGCACCCCGCAGAGCTCGGCCGTCGCCAACGTACGCGGGCTGCCCGCCCAATTGGCCGATCTGCATCCGGCCGCGCTCGGGGTGAGCGCGCTGACCCTGGGCGTCCTGCTGCTCTGGCCCCGGATCCCCGGGCGGGCCGGCCGGGCCCTGCGCAAGGTGCCCGCCGCACTGGCGGCGGTCGCCGCGGCCACCACCGGCGCGGCCCTGGCCGGGCTCGACCTGCCCCGGGTGGACCTGCCCTCCTGGAGCGGCCACTCACTGCCGGAGCTGCCGCAGGGCCCGGTGCTCGGGATCATCGCCGCCGTGCTGACCATCACCCTGGTCGGCAGCGTCGAGTCCCTGATGTCCTCGGTCGCCACCGACAAGCTGATCGCCTCCGAGCGCGGTACGGGCGACCGCCCGCCCCGCGCCGACCTCGATCGCGAGCTGCGCGGACAGGGCGCCGCCAACATCGTCTCCGGGATGCTCGGCGGGCTCCCCGTCGCGGCCGTGGCCGTACGCAGCGCGGCGAACGTCAAGTCCGGTGCCGTAAGCCGTAAATCAGCCATGTTGCACGGGCTGTGGGTGGTCCTCGCGGCCGGACTGCTCGTCCCCGTGCTCGACCTGATCCCGCTCGCCGCCCTGGCAGCGCTGGTCCTGGCCGTCGGCATCCAGGTGGTCAGCATCACGCACCTGAGGACCGTCACCCGGTACCGGGAGGTCCTGGTCTACGCGGCCACCATCGTCGCCGTGGTCCTGGGCGGGGTCCTGGAAGGCGTCGCCGTCGGCATCGCCGTGGCCGTGGCCCTGGCCATGCACCGGCTGGCGCGCACGAGGATCACCCTGGAGGAGACGGACGGCGTCCACCGGGTACGGGCTCGCGGGCAGTTGACCTTCCTCGCCGTGCCGCGCCTGAGCCGGGTGCTGAACTCGATCCCGCACGAGGTCCACGCCGTCGTCGAGTTGGACGGCTCGTTCATCGACCACGCCGCCTACGAGATCCTCCAGGACTGGCAGGACACGCACCTGGCTCACGGGGGTTCGGTGGAACTCACCGGCCGGGGCGGGACCGCCATCTCCCGCGGCGGCCACGCCCGGCCCACCGGGGCGACGCCCGGGACCGGCGCCGGCGTGCGGCCGGTGCCGGGCTCCCCCGCCGGGTCCGCTCGGGTGCCGGCCGGCGGGAGCACCGCCATCGGCGGGGCCGGCGGCCACCGGGGCGAAGGCCGGGGAGCTCACCAGTGCTGCCGCCCGTGGACCCCTTGGCAGAACCACTGCGACCACCGCGCCCAGCCCGCCGCGCACCCGGCGGTCGCCGCGCACGTCCCGGCGGGCGACACGGCCGGGACGATCCCGAGCGCGGCCGAGCCCCGCGACGCCGGAACGGCCTCCCCCCGGCGCCGCGGCGCGGGTCAACTCGCCAGCGGGATCGGCGCCTTCCAGCGGGACACCGCCCCGCACGTCCGCGACGAGCTGGCCCGGCTGGCCCGCGAGGGGCAGCGGCCCTCGCAGCTCTTCCTCACCTGCGCGGACTCCCGCCTGGTGACCAGCATGATCACGGCAAGCGGCCCCGGCGACCTCTTCACCGTCCGCAACGTCGGCAACCTGGTCCCCCCGCCCGGAGCCGAAGCCACCGATGACTCGGTCGCGGCGGCCATCGAGTACGCCGTGGATGTGCTGAAGGTCGACAGCATCACGGTGTGCGGGCACTCCGGCTGCGGCGCCATGCAGGCCCTGCTGAACTCCCACCCGGGCGCCCCGATGACCCCGCTGCGCCGCTGGCTGCGGCACGGCCTGCCCAGCCTGGACCGGATGGCCAGCCGGCACCACGCCTGGGCCCGGATCGCGGGCCGGCTCCCGGCGGATGCCGTGGAGCAGCTTTGCCTGACCAATGTGGTCCAGCAGCTGGACCATCTGCGGGCCCACGAATCGGTGGCCCGCCGGCTCGCCGACGGCTCGCTGGAACTGCACGGGATGTACTTCCACGTGGGCGAGGCCCAGGCCTACCTGCTGTCCGAGGGCGAGGACTTCTTCGACTGTCGGGTTTTCGACAGCGTGGGCCAGAACGCCTGACCGGATTTCCGTCCGAACCGATACCCTCCCGTATCCGTGCAAGCTGTTGGCCCCTTCTCGCACCTGCAGCGGGAAGGGGCCCTTCGCGCGCCGCGCGCGGCCCGCGCGTACGCTGCGGCGCACGGGCCGCCCAGTCGTGCTATAGGTCTAAACCAATTCTCGGCTACCCCTTGTCACCTGGGCGTCTGACCTGATGAGCTATGCCCGGGGACACAACGGACACCCTGGGAAAGGGAGATGTCGTGAGCAATGACAGCCTGGCCAATCTGCTCAAGGAGGAGCGGCGGTTCGCACCGCCCGCCGATCTGGCCGCCGCCGCCAACGTGACCGAGGCGGCGTACGCGCAGGCCGACGCGGACCGGCTGGGCTTCTGGGCCGAGCAGGCCCGGCGGCTGACCTGGGACACCGAGCCGACCGAGACGCTCGACTGGAGCAACCCGCCGTTCGCGAAGTGGTTCGCCGACGGCAAGCTGAACGTCGCGTACAACTGCGTGGACCGGCACGTCGAGGCCGGCAACGGCGACCGCGTCGCCATCCACTTCGAGGGCGAGCCCGGCGACAGCCGCTCCCTGACCTACGCCCAGCTCAAGGACGAGGTCTCGCAGGCCGCCAACGCCCTCACCGAGCTCGGTGTCCAGGCGGGCGACCGGGTCGCCGTCTACCTGCCGATGATCCCCGAGGCCGTCGTCGCGATGCTCGCGTGCGCCCGCGTCGGCGCCGCCCACTCGGTGGTCTTCGGCGGCTTCTCCGCCGACGCCGTCGCCTCCCGCATCCAGGACGCCGACGCCAAGCTGGTGATCACCGCCGACGGCGGCTACCGCCGCGGCAAGCCCAGCGCGCTCAAGCCCGCCATCGACGAGGCCGTCGCCAAGTGCCCGCAGGTCGAGCACGTCCTCGTGGTGCGCCGCACCGGCCAGGACACCGCCGTCACCGAGGGCCGCGACGTCTGGTGGCACGACGTGGTCGGCCGCCAGTCCACCGAGCACACCCCGCAGGCCTTCGACGCCGAGCACCCGCTCTTCATCCTGTACACCTCGGGGACCACGGGTAAGCCCAAGGGCATCCTGCACACCTCCGGCGGCTACCTCACGCAGGCCTCGTACACCCACCACGCCGTCTTCGACCTCAAGCCGGAGACCGACGTCTACTGGTGCACCGCCGACATCGGCTGGGTGACCGGGCACTCCTACATCGTCTACGGTCCGCTCGCCAACGGCGCCACCCAGGTGATGTACGAGGGCACGCCGGACACCCCGCACCAGGGCCGGTTCTGGGAGGTCGTGCAGAAGTACGGCGTCACCATCCTCTACACCGCGCCCACGGCGATCCGCACGTTCATGAAGTGGGGCGACGACATCCCCGCGAAGTTCGACCTGTCGAGCCTGCGCGTGCTGGGTTCGGTCGGCGAGCCGATCAACCCCGAGGCCTGGATCTGGTACCGCAAGCACATCGGCGGCGACCGCTGCCCGATCGTGGACACCTGGTGGCAGACCGAGACCGGCGCCATGATGATCGCCCCGCTGCCGGGCGTCACCGAGACCAAGCCCGGCTCCGCACAGCGCGCGCTGCCCGGCATCGGCGCCACCGTCGTGGACGACGAGGGCCGCGAGGTGTCGAACGGCGGAGGCGGCTACCTGGTCCTCACCGAGCCGTGGCCGTCGATGCTGCGCACCATCTGGGGCGACGACCAGCGCTTCGTGGACACCTACTGGTCCCGCTTCGAGGGCAAGTACTTCGCGGGCGACGGAGCCAAGAAGGACGACGACGGCGACATCTGGCTGCTCGGCCGGGTCGACGACGTGATGCTGGTGTCGGGCCACAACATCTCGACCACCGAGGTGGAGTCGGCGCTCGTCTCGCACCCCTCGGTCGCCGAGGCGGCCGTCGTGGGCGCCAAGGACGAGACCACCGGCCAGGCCATCGTGGCCTTCGTCATCCTGCGCGGCAGCGCCACCGAGACGGACGCCCTGGTCGGGGAGCTGCGCAACCACGTGGGCGCCACCCTCGGCCCGATCGCCAAGCCGAAGCGGATCGTCCCGGTGCAGGAGCTGCCGAAGACCCGTTCCGGCAAGATCATGCGCCGTCTGCTGCGTGACGTGGCGGAGGACCGGGCGGTCGGTGACGTGACCACGCTCGCCGATTCCTCGGTGATGGCGCTGATCCAGACCAAGCTGCCCAGCGCCTCCAGCGAGGACTGACGGGGCTGTCGGGACTGACGGACAGCGGGCCACGGGTCCGGGAGGAGGGGGGGGGGGGGCCCACCCCCCCCGCCCCCCCCACCCCCGTTAATGTAAATAAAAAACAAAAAACACCCCCCCCCCCCCAAAAAAAAAAAAAAAAAAAAAAAAAAAA
>NZ_JBGWAB010000015.1:0-97686 GCF_041862025.1 Streptomyces sp. AB3(2024) | reverse complement strand
CGCCTTCAGCGCCAGGTGCAGCATGACGATGGAGTCCTTGCCGCCGGAGAACAGGATCACCGGCTTCTCGAACTCGCCCGCCACCTCACGGAAGATGTGCACCGCCTCGGATTCGAGGGCGTCGAGGTGCGACAGCGCGTAGGGCGCGTCGGAACCGGACTCGGCGTGCAGGTGCGCGGCGGTGGTCATGCCAGACCCCTCTCGGTGAGCAGTGCGTGCAGGGCCGAAGCCGACTCCTGCACGGTCTGGTGGTGCGACTCGATGCGCAGGTCCGGGGTTTCCGGTGCCTCGTACGGGTCGTCGACCCCGGTCAGACCGGAGATCTCGCCCGCGGCCTGCTTGGCGTACAGGCCCTTCACGTCCCGTTCCGAGCACACCTCGACCGGGGTCGCGACGTGCACTTCGAGGTAGCTCGTACCGGCCTCGGCGTGCCGCTTCGCGACGGCCCCGCGGCTGTCGGCGAACGGCGCGATGACCGGGACGAGGGCCTTGACCCCGTTGCTCGCCAGGAGCTCGGCGACGAAGCCGATCCGCTGGACGTTGGTGTGCCGGTCCTCCCGGGTGAAGCCCAGGCCCGCGGAGAGGAACTCGCGGATCTCGTCCCCGTCGAGGACCTCCACCCGGTGCCCCTCGGCGCGCAGCCGCTCCGCCAGCGCGTACGCGATGGTGGTCTTGCCCGCGCTGGGCAGACCGGTCAGCCACACCGTGGCTCCCTGGCCGGTCACGCTCATCCGCTTCTCCGTAAGTTCCGTGGTGTCCGTAGGTGTCGTCGTCATCAGCCGTGGAGTCCGCACTCGGTCTTGCCGCGCCCGGCCCACCGGCCGGCCCGTGCGTCCTCGCCCTCCGCCACCCGGCGGGTGCAGGGGGCGCAGCCGACGGAGGCGTAACCGTCCATCAGCAGCGGGTTGGTCAGCACCCCGTGCTCGGCGACGTACGCGTCCACGTCGTCCTGGCTCCAGCGGGCGATCGGGGAGACCTTGACCTTGCGGCGCTTCTCGTCCCAGCCGACCACCGGGGTGTTCGCCCGGGTCGGGGACTCGTCGCGGCGCAGCCCCGTCGCCCACGCCTCGTACGCGGTCAGGCCCTCTTCGAGCGGCTTGACCTTGCGCAGCGCGCAGCACAGGTCCGGGTCGCGGTCGTGGAGCTTCGGCCCGTACGCGGCGTCCTGCTCGGCGACCGTCTGCCGCGGGGTGAGGGTGATGACGTTGACGTCCATCACCGCCTCCACCGCGTCACGGGTGCCGATGGTCTCCTCGAAGTGGTAACCGGTGTCCAGGAACACCACGTCCACGCCGGGGAAGGCGCGGGACGCGAGGTGGGCGACCACCGCGTCCTCCATCGAGGAGGTCACGCAGAACTTCTTGCCGAAGTTCTCGGCGGCCCAGGTGAGGATCTCCAGTGCGGAGGCGTCCTCCAGGTCCCGGCCCGCCCGCTCGGCCAGTTCCTTCAGTTCCGTGAGACGGGTGTCTTGAGCGGTGGTCATATCTCGTCCCCTCCAGCGGTGTTGGACCGAACACCCCGGGCCAGCAGCCCGAGGTACTTCAGCTGGAAGGCTCGGTTGCAGGCCCTGCATTCCCAGGCGCCGTGGCCCGTCTCGTGGGGAAACAGGTCCTCGTCGCCGCAGTACGGGCAGTAGAACGGTGCGGCGCGCTCGCTCATGAGAGGTCCTCGTCGGCGGCGCGGCCCACCCAGGCGGCGAAGCGCTCGCCGTCCTCGCGCTGCTCCTGGAAGCGCGTGACGACCCGCTCGACGTAGTCCGGCAGCCCGGCCGAGGTGACCTTGAGGCCGCGGACCTTGCGGCCGAAGCCGGCCTCCAGGCCGAGGGCGCCACCCAGGTGGACCTGGTAGCCCTCCACCTGCCGGCCGTCGTCGTCCAGGACCAGCTGGCCCTTGAGACCGATGTCCGCCACCTGGATACGGGCGCAGGCGTTCGGGCAGCCGTTGATGTTGATGGTGAGCGGCTCGGCGAAGTCCGGCAGGCGGCGCTCCAGTTCGTCGATGAGCGAGGCGCCGCGCGCCTTGGTCTCGACGATGGCCAGCTTGCAGAACTCGATGCCGGTGCACGCCATGGTGCCGCGGCGGAACGGGGACGGCTTGACCCGCAGGTCCAGTGCCTCCAGGGCCTCGACGACCGAGTCCACCCGGTCCGTCTCGATGTCGAGCACGATCATCTTCTGCTCGGCGGTGGTGCGCAGGCGGCCGGAGCCGTGCTGTGCGGCGACGTCGGCGATCTTGGTGAGGGTGGCACCGTCCACGCGGCCCACGCGGGGGGCGAAGCCGACGTAGAACCTGCCGTCCTGCTGCTGGTGCACGCCGACGTGGTCGCGCCACTGGCCGCTGGGCTGCTCGGGCGCGGGGCCGTCGGTCAGCTTGCGCTTCAGGTACTCGTCCTCCAGGACCTGGCGGAACTTGGCCGGGCCCCAGTCGGCGACGAGGAACTTCAGGCGGGCGCGGGTGCGCAGGCGCCGGTAGCCGTAGTCGCGGAAGATCGAGATGACGCCCTCGTAGACGTCGGGGACCTCGTCGAGCGAGACCCAGGTGCCCAGACGGACGCCCAGCTTGGGGTTGGTGGACAGGCCGCCGCCGACCCAGACGTCGAAGCCGGGACCGTGCTCGGGGTGGTTCACGCCGACGAAGGCGATGTCGTTGATCTCGTGCGCCACGTCGAGCAACGGCGAGCCGGAGATCGCCGACTTGAACTTGCGGGGCAGGTTGGAGAAGTCCGGGTTGCCGACGATGCGGCGGTAGATCTCGTCGATGGCGGGGGTGCCGTCGATGATCTCGTCCCGGGCGATGCCGGCGACGGGCGAGCCGAGGATGACGCGGGGCGTGTCGCCGCAGGCCTCGGTGGTCGAGAGGCCGACGGCCTCCAGACGGCGCCAGATCTCCGGGACGTCCTCGATCCGGATCCAGTGGTACTGCACGTTCTGGCGGTCCGTGAGGTCCGCGGTGCCGCGCGCGAACTCCTCGGAGATCTCGCCGATGACGCGGAGCTGCTCGGTGGTCAGCCGGCCGCCGTCGATGCGGACGCGCAGCATGAAGTACTTGTCGTCCAGCTCCTCCGGCTCCAGGATCGCGGTCTTGCCGCCGTCGATCCCGGGCTTGCGCTGGGTGTAGAGGCCCCACCAGCGCATGCGGCCGCGCAGGTCGTTGGGGTCGATCGAGTCGAAGCCCGCCTTGGAGTAGATCGTCTCAATGCGTGTCCGCACGTTGAGACCGTCGTCGTCCTTCTTGAACTGCTCGTTGCCGTTGAGGGGCGTGTGGTGTCCGACGGCCCACTGGCCCTCGCCGCGGTGACGGCCGGTCTTGCGGCGCGCTGCGGCTGCGGGGGCGGCTGCGGGCGTTTCGGGGGTGGCGGCCATGACGGGTACGTCCTTCTTCAACGGCTCAAGGCGGGGGCAGGGGGGAGCGGCGGCGCGCCCCTGTCACGCTGGAATCTCTGAGCAGGTGTGGCTGATTACCGCCCTTTTGCCGGGTTTGCCGGCGAGCGTGGGCGGTGTTCGGCCTCAAGGGGCTTGCGGGTGATCGACGTGTCCGCGGCAGCGGGGACCACGGCGATGTGCGGCGGTGGCTGGTTCCGTCAGCGCGCCGGACAGATGGCGCTGGACATGCGGCCGAGGTCGACGTGCCGCCGACTCACCAAGGCAATTCCAGCTCCATTCATGGCGGAAGCGTGTCATGCGCCGATTGGAGGAGTCCACTAGTGTCCACGATCCGGACGAAGTCGTCCCGGATCGTGGGACCGAGTGATCGGCGTCACCCCGGAGGGGACTTTCGCGCAGGTGGGAGCGGGTGGGCCGGGGGTCGGCCGGGCGGCCCCGACGAGGGGCGGAATCCGGCCTCCGGATCCTCTCCACGCTACCCCGGGCCGGGTCCCGTCGCGGCGGGACCCGGGTACGGCCGGAGCCCGGGTCCCCGTGGCGGGGACCCGGGCTCCGGTGGGCGCGGTGTGAGGTGCGGCGTACGGGCGCGGCGTACGGGTGCGCATGCGGTGTACGGGCGCCGCGCGGTGTCGCGGGTGCGGTGCGCGGACGGGCCTACGCGCCCGGCCAGGGGCCCGGGGTCGGGGTCTCCTGCTTCTCCTCGGTCTCGGTCCTGAACACCTTGAAGCCGCGGCGCTGGTAGTTGGCCATCGCCGTCGGGCCGTCCTGGCTGCAGGTGTGGACCCAGACCCGCCGGGTCCGCTCCCGCTCCGGCCAGCGGTCCGCGAGGTCCCAGGCGCGGGCGACCCCGAGCGACAGCAGGTGTCCGCCGATGCGGCGGCCCCGGAAGTCCGGGAGCAGCCCGAAGTACATGATCTCCACCACCCCGTCGGGCTGCGGGTCGAGCTCCACGTACCCGGCCGGGGTGCCCCGGTCGTACGCCACCCAGGTCTCCACCCCGGGCCGGCCGAGCTGCTCCACCCACTGGGCACGGGTCAGCGACAGCCGGTCCGTCCAGTGGATGTCCCCGCCCACCGAGGCGTACAGGAAGCGGCTGAACTCCGGCGAGGGGACCTCCGCGCGCTCCACGCGGATCTCGGGGCCGGGGACGGCCGCGGTGACCAGATCCTCGGGCGAGGTCATTTCGAGGGACCAGGTGGTGAGAGTGATGGTGCTCATGCGCCTCAGGGAATCACACCCCCCGGTCACGGCCGGAGGGTCCCCCGGCCCCCGCCGTGCCCCAGGCGGGACCGGACCACCGCCGGGGCGGTGGAGTGGGGGAGCAGCAGGTCGGGGTCCTCGGGGCGGATCAGCTCCACCTCCACGTCCTGCGCGAAGCGGTACGGCCGGTGGGTCAGCACCCCGGCGAGGTGGCGGCGGACCCGGGACAGCTCGGCGCGGACCGTCACCGTACGGGTCGGGTCCCCGAAGAGTTCCGCGGCGAGCTCGGCGGCGCTGCGCCCGCCCGGGGCCTCCGCCAGCAGGAACAGCAGCTCCGCGTGGCGCGGGGTGAGCTCCTGGGACCAGCTGCCCGCGGCCCCGTACACGGTCGCCGACCAGGCCTGCGGCCGGCTCAGGTCCAGTACGACCCGGCTCACCGCCGCCCCGGCCGCGCAGGGCTGCTCCAGCCGCAGCAGCCAGCCGCCGGGCAGCGGCTCCGCCACGCAGTCGCCGAGCTGCGGGATCCACAGCCGCCCGGGCCCCAGCCCCTTCGGCAGCGGGATCCGGTCGGCGGGGGCCAGCCCGGTCACGGCGGCCGTCCAGCCGTGCGGGTCCACGGCCACGGCCCGCCCGGCCAGCCGGGCCAGCAGCGGGGCGGCGACCGACCGCAGCCGCTCCAGGGACTCCAGGTGGCGCACCCGCAGCTCGTGCTCGGCGAGCCGGGCCACGGAGGTGACCCAGGCCAGGGTCGCCGGGTGCATGGTGGCGAGCGGCCCGCTGACGTCGACCACCCCCAGCAGCCGCCCGTCCCGGGGGTCGCTCACCGGTGCGCCCGCGCAGGTCCAGCCGTGGTGGCTGGAGACGAAGTGCTCGGCCGAGAACACCTGGACGGGCCGCCGGGCCACCAGAGCGGTGCCCACCCCGTTGGTGCCGACCACCGCCTCGTCCCAGTCGGCCCCCACCGCGAAACCCAGCCGGTCCGCCTTGCGCAGGATCGTGCTGTGCCCCTCCCGCCACAGCAGCCGCCCGTCGGCGTCGGCGACGACCATGATGTGCAGGGCCTCGTCGAGGGCGGGCAGCAGTCCCTCGCGCAGCACCGGGAGTATCTCCCGCAGCGGGGAGACGTGCCGGCGTTCCTCGGTCTCGGCGGCGGACAGCAGCCGCGAGCGGGCGTCCCGGTCGGGGTGCACCCCGCCGGCCAGCATGCGCCGCCAGGACTCGGCGATCTCCGGGCGGGGCGCGGCCGGTGGGCGGTCCCCGGCCAGCGCGGCGGCCCGCACGCCCTTGAGCAGACGCGCCGCCTCCCGCGCGTCCATGGCCGCGATGCGCGCCACGTCGACCGTGTCGCCTGAGGTGTGGGCCACCGGATCCTCCCCGTGCTGAACAGGACGTACTGCGCAGGCGTGCCCGCGGTCCCGTCCGTACCCGTTCCCCGGGCACGTGCGGATGGCACCTTCCCCACCGAAGGGTCGCAGGGTTGCAACGGTATGCAACCCTCGCCAAGCCCCGGTCACCCGACCGAAACTATCGGCACGCCGCCGAGCGGCGTGGCAGCTCCTTCCTCGGGGCTTCTCGGATCGCGGGGTGGTGCCGAGTCGGCGCGGCGCCACCCCCGGTCCCACCGTGGCGGGCCCGGATCCCGGCGCTGAGCGGTTCGGGCCGTGGTGGTTTGGGGACCGCGGCGGCCCAGGGGGACCGCTTTCAGCCCGTGATCCGCGCCCGTGCCACCACCGATGCCAGGTCCAGGGTGTGCGGCAGCGTCCCGAAGGCCGCGCCCCGGTCTCCGCCGAGCCGGGAGGCGCAGAACGCGTCGGCCACCTCCGGCGGCGCCCACCGCACCAGCAGCGATCCCTGGAGCACCAGGGCCATCCGCTCCACCACCCGGCGGGCCCGCGCCTGGATCCCGTCGAGGTCGGCCAGGTCGGTCAGCAGGTTCCTGATCGCCGCGTCCAGCCGGTGGTCGGCGCCCCGGGCCAGCCCGACCTCCTGGAGGAAGGCGTTCAGGGCCTGCGGCTCCCGCTGGAGCGCGCGCAGCACGTCCAGGGCCTGGACGTTGCCCGACCCCTCCCAGATCGAGTTGACCGGGGACTCGCGCAGCAGGCGGGGCAGTACGGACTCCTCCACGTAGCCGTTGCCGCCCAGACACTCCAGGGCCTCGGCGACCATCGGCGTGCACCGCTTGGTCACCCAGTACTTGGCGGTCGGCACCGCGAGGCGCAGGAAGGCCCGCTCCCGGTCCGTGCCGGCGTCGTACGCGGCCGCGAGGCGCAGGGTGAGGACGGTCGCCGCCTCCGACTCCAGGGCGAGGTCGGCGAGGACGTTGCGCATCAGCGGCTGGTCGATGAGCGGTGCTCCGAAAGCAGAGCGGTGCTCCGCGTGGTGGACGGCCTGCGTCAGGGCCTGTCGCATCAGCGAGGCCGAGCCGATCACGCAGTCCAGCCGGGTCGCCGCGACCATCTCGATGATGGTCCGCACCCCCCGGCCCTCCTCGCCCACGAGCCGCGCCCACGTCCCGTCGAACTCGATCTCGCCCGAGGCGTTCGACTTGTTGCCCAGCTTGTCCTTCAGCCGCTGGATCGCGAACGCGTTCCGCGTCCCGTCCGGCAGCACCCGCGGCACCAGGAAGCAGCTCAGCCCGCCCGGCGCCTGCGCCAGCACCAGGAAACCGTCGCTCATCGGCGCCGAACAGAACCACTTGTGCCCCGTCAGCAGGTACTCCCCGGAGGCGTCCAGCGGCAGCGCCGCCGTGGTGTTCGCCCGGACGTCGCTCCCGCCCTGCTTCTCCGTCATCCCCATCCCGAAGAGCACCCCGCCCTTCTGCGCGGCGGGCCGCAACCCCTCCTCGTAGACGTGCGAGGTCAGCCGCGGCTCCCACTCCGCGGCCAGTTCCGGATCGGCCCGCAGCGCCGGTACCGCCGCGTGCGTCATCGACACCGGGCAGCCGTGCCCCGACTCGGCCTGCGACCACAGGAAGAACCCGGCCGCCCGCCGCAGGTGCCCCGCGGGCCGGCCCCAGGCGTCGGTGAGCCCCGAGGCCACCGCGTGCCCGAGGAGGCGGTGCCACGCGGGGTGGAACTCCACCTCGTCGATCCGGTGCCCGTACCGGTCGTGCGTACGCAGCACCGGCGGATTCTCGTTCGCCTGCCGGCCCCACTCCTGGGCCTGCGCGGAACCGGCCGCCCGGCCGAGCGCGGTGAGCTCCTCGCGCACCTCGTCCCGGAGTTCGGCCTCCACGTCCGCGAGGTGGCGCTCGACGCCCTCGGTGAGGGCCCGGTCGCCCAGGTAGGCCTCGTACCCGACGAGCGGCGGGGCCTGGTTGCTGACTGTGTGGGTGGTGGCTGCCATGCGGATACGGTAAGGACGTGCAGCCAGCAAAAGAAACAACCGAGCGGATCCCAGGACGGCTCCATCGGGCCCGGGTCCTCTACCGCAACGTCTCCAAGCGAAAGATGGCCTGGCTGCTGCTCAAAGACACCGTCAACTCGTGCATCGAGTACCGGATCCTGGGGCTCGCGGCCGAGGCGGCCTTCTTCACCCTGCTCTCCCTCCCCCCGCTCTTCCTCGGCCTGCTCGGCCTCCTCGGTTACGTCGACGGCTGGACGGACACCCAGTCCGTGCAGAGCATCGAGGAGAACATCCTGCGCGCGGTCGGCACCGTCCTGTCCGACCGGGGCGTCAACGACATCGCGAAACCCATGCTCGACGACGTCACCAGCCGCGGCCGTCCCGACCTGATCTCCCTCGGCTTCGCCTTCGCCCTGTGGTCCGGCTCGCGCGCCGTCAACGTCTTCATCGACACCATCACCGTCATGTACGGGCTCGACGGACAGCGGGGCATCGTCAAGACCCGGCTGCTGGCCTTCCTCCTCTACGTGGTCGCCCTGCTGATCGGCGCGATCGTGCTGCCGCTGATGGTCGTCGGGCCCGACGCGGTGGTCCGGCTGGTGCCCTGGAGCACGGAGGTGATCGCGGTCCTGTACTGGCCGACGGTCACGCTGCTCTCGATCGCCTTCCTGACCACCCTGTACCACGTGTCCGTGCCCGTCCGCTCGCCGTGGATCGAGGACGTGCCGGGCGCGCTCGTGGCCCTCGCGATGTGGGTCCTGGGCTCGTTCCTGCTGCGGATCTACCTCACCAACACCGTCGAGGGGCCCACCATCTACGGCTCCCTCGCCGCGCCCGTCGCGATCCTGCTGTGGATCGGCATCTCGGCCTTCGCCGTGCTCGTCGGAGCGGCCGTCAACGCCGCCATCGACCGGGTCTGGCCCTCGGTGGCCACCGCCGCCGCACGCGAGGCCAACGAACGCGTCCGCGAGGCCGAGGCCGCCCAGCTGGTGGCGCGGGCCGCCGCCTGGCGGGCCCTGGCCGAAGGGGAGTCCGAGGACGACGAGGACGCCGGGATGCCGTCGGAGTTCCCGGAGCGCTGGTCGAAGTTCCTGCCGCCCGAGGACTACACCTCGCGGCTGCGCAAGCACTGACCCGCGCCGGGCCGGGCGGCCCCGGGAGCCGGCCGCCCCGGGGCGGGACGCCGGGCGGGGACGCCGGGACCGGGCGCCGGGACCGGACGGCCCGGCATAGCCTGGTGGCGTGTACGAGGAAGCACCGTCGGCCGCCGTCGCCGGAGCCGTGGTCTGGCGGGCCCGGGGCCCCGGCGGGGTCGTGCTGCCCGACGGGTGCATGGACCTGCTGTGGGTCGGGGGCCGGCTGCTGGTGGCCGGGCCCGACACCGGGCCGCACCCCGCCGGGGAGGTCCCCGGCCGGGCCTTCGCCGGGCTGCGGCTCGCCCCCGGCACCGCGCCCGCGCTGCTCGGCGTACCGGCGCACCGGCTGCGCGACCGGCGGGTGGAACTGGCCGACCTGTGGCCCGCGGCCGAGGTGCGCCGGCTCGCCGAACGGATCGCCGCCCACGAGGACCCGTGCGCGGGCCTCGAAGCGCTGGCGCTGGCCCGCGCCGGTGCCGCGGGCCCGCCCGATCCGCTCCCCGCGCTGGTGACGGCCCTGCTGCGGGCGGGCCGGCCGGTGGCCGGCATCGCCGACGACGCCGGCCTCGGCGAACGCCAGCTGCGCCGGCGTTGCCTCGACGCCTTCGGCTACGGGCCCCGCACGCTGGGGCGGGTGCTGCGCCTCCAGCGGGCCCTGGCCCTGAGCAGGCGCGGGCTGCCCCAGGCCGAGGTGGCCCACACCGCCGGGTACGCCGACCAGGCGCACCTGGCCCGCGAGGTGCGGGCGCTGGCCGGGACCACCCTCGGGGCCTACCGGGCGGCGTCGGAGGGGGCGAACAGCGAGACCCCGCAGCCGTCGGGGTCGAGGACGACCGCGTAGCGCTGCCCCCAGAAGGCGTCCCAGGGCTTCAGATGGCCCGGATGGCCGGCCTCCGTCAGCTCGGCGTACAGCGCGTCCACCTCTGCGGGGGAATCGCACAGGAATGCCAGTTCCCGGCGGACGCCCCCGGTGGGCGGGGTCCAGGAGGGGTCGAAGGAGCGCACGACGTCCTCGGTGTCCCAGGCGATCCGCAGGCCCCCGGGCAGGGTGGCCTCGACGTGCGGCTGGGCGTCGGCGTCGGCGGGCACGTCCAGGCCGAGCCGGCGGTAGAAGGCGAGCGAGGCGGCCATGTCGGAGACGACCAGGCCGATCATGTCGAGTCGTGGAGTCATGGCGGCAGGCTAGGCGGGCCCGCGAGCCCGCGTCTTGAAGGAAACGGACATCTTCCCGGAGGGGGCCGCGGCCGGGCCTGCGGAGGGAGCCGGGCGCGGTTCTGCGGCCGTGTCCGTGGCCGGGTCCGAAGCCGTGCCCGCGGCCGGGGAGCCGTTCCGGCCCGCGGCTGCCTCACCGAGGACGCCGGTGCCGAGGAGATCGCCCGCGTCCTGACCGCCGTCCGCTACGCCTACCGGCACGGGTTGGCCTGAAAACCGCGCCCGCGGCCGGCCGAAACAAATCGGTGGCCGAGTCGTACGGGGTGCCCCTATGGTTTCGCACGTCAGGGAGCGCGACGACGTGCCGCTCCCGCACAGGGAATCAGGAGGTGAGGACA
Organism: Streptomyces sp. AB3(2024); assembly: GCF_041862025.1. Lineage (NCBI taxonomy): Bacteria > Bacillati > Actinomycetota > Actinomycetes > Kitasatosporales > Streptomycetaceae > Streptomyces > Streptomyces sp. AB3(2024). Next base: position 87,072 of record NZ_JBGWAB010000015.1, on the reverse strand, counting down.
TTGATGACTGTCACGGAGACGGGCACGGCCCGCATTCAGGAGTTCATCATCGTTGCCACCTCCGTGGCCTCCGGCTGATCCCATACCTCTCCGCGCGCCCACGGGCGCGCGCTGCCGGGGCCACCCTGTGAAGGGTTCCCCTTGTCTCTCTCTTCTCTTTCCTCCCTCCCGCACGCCCTCACCCCCTTCGGCTGGGACGACGCGTGGGACGCGGACTTCGCTCCGTACGCCGACCAGGGCCTGGTGCCCGGCCGTGTCGTCCGGGTGGACCGCGGGCAGTGCGACGTCATGACCGCGGACGGCGTCGTCCGCGCCGACACCGCCTTCGTCACCCCGCACGACCCGATGCGCGTCATCTGCACCGGTGACTGGGCCGCCGTCGAGACGACCGGCAACCCGCGCTACGTCAAGGCGTACCTGCCGCGCCGGACCGCCTTCGTACGGTCCACCTCCTCTCAGCGCTCGGAGGGGCAGATCCTCGCCGCGAACGTCGACTACGCGATCATCGCGGTATCGCTCGCCGGTGAGCTCGACCTCGGCCGCATCGAGCGGTTCCTCGCGCTGGCGTGGGAGTCGGGGGCGCAGCCGCTGGTCGTCCTCACCAAGGCCGACCTCGTCCCGGACCCGACCGCCCTCGGCTACCTGGTCCAGGACGTGGAGACCGCCGCTCCCGGTGTCCCGGTGCTCACCGTCTCCTCCCACACCGGGGAGGGCACGGACGTGCTCGCAGCCGTCGCCGCCGGCGGCACGAGCGTGCTGCTCGGCGTCTCCGGGGCCGGCAAGTCCACGCTGGCGAACGCGCTGCTCGGCGCGGACGTCATGGACGTGCAGCAGACCCGCGAGGTCGACGGCAAGGGCCGTCACACGACCACCACGCGCAACCTCCTCGCCCTGCCGGGCGGGGGAGTCCTGATCGACACCCCCGGGCTGCGGGGCGTCGGGCTGTTCGACGCGGAGGCGGGGGTCGGGCAGGTCTTCTCGGAGATCGAGGAGTGCGCCGCCCGGTGCCGCTTCCACGACTGTGCCCACGAGGCGGAGCCGGGCTGCGCGGTGCTGGCGGCCGTGGAGGCCGGCGAGCTGCCCGAACGCCGCCTGGAGAGCTACCGCAAGCTGATGCGGGAGAACCAGCGGATCGTCGCGAAGACGGACGCACGGCTGCGGTCGGAGTTGCGGCGGGACTGGCGACTGAAGTCGGCGGTGGGCCGCGCGAACTACTCCGCGAAGCGCAACGGCCGGGTCTGACGGGTCCCTCCGGGGGTGTTGACACGGGGCGGGGTCTGGCTCTCGCAGCCAAACCCAGCCCCGCCGGCGATCGAGGCGCCGGGTCCGGGGGCGGAGCGCCCGGGGCCCGGCCGGTCAGACCCCCGCCAGGACCGCGCCCAGCCACGCCGCCGCGACGCACAGGCAGGCGACGAGCTCCACCAGCACGCTCGTGCCGACGGCCCGCATCACCGCCCGGACCGATGACCAGGCCTCCCCGTGCGTACCCAGGCGGCGGCGTTCGCACAGGTAGATGCCGCCCACGAAGCCGGGGACCGACCCCACCACCGGGATCAGGACGAAGCCCAGGAGCGCGCCCGCGCCCGCGTACACCGCCATCCGCCGGCTCGCCGCGGTGCCGCGCAGGCGCCGCGGCGGGAGGAGCCACTTCACCACCTGCACCACCAGCAGCAGGGCGGTCGCCGCGACCAGCAGGGTCCACGCGGGGGCCGACCGTTCGTGCAGCGCCCACCACAGCACCCCCGCCCAGACCAGCCAGGTCCCCGGTACGCCCGGGACCATCACCCCGAGCACCCCGAGCAGCAGCACCAGCCCCACCAGGAGCAGCTGAGGCAGATCCATCTGCCCAGCCTGACCGAACGTGGGCTATCGGGCCACCCAGCCCCGCTCGTACGCCTGCCAGCCGAGCTGGAGCCGCGTCGTGACCCCGGACAGCTCCATCAGTCCCTTCACCCGACGTTGCACCGTCCGCAGGCCCAGGTCCAGGTGCTTGGCCACGCTGGCGTCCGTCATCCCCGCCAGGAGCAGCGAGAGGATCTCCAGGTCGGTGGTGTCCGGGCCGCCGTCGCCCTCCTCCGCGTAGCCCGTGGTGCCCAGGCGCAGCGGGCGGGACTCCCGCCAGACCGCCTCGAACAGGCCCCGCAACGACTCCAGGAGGCCGGAGGCGTGCACCACCAGGGCGGCCGGTTCCGCCCCCCGTGCGGTCAGCGGCACCATCGCCAGGGTGCCGTCGGCGATCACCAGCTTCGTCGGGACCTCGGTCGTCACCCGGATGTGCTCCCCGCGGGCCAGGGCCGCCCCGGCCTCGCGGATCCCGGTCGGCAGGGTGAGCACCTCCCGCTCGATGACCACCCGGTACGCGACGCCCCGGGCCGCCGCCCGTTCCTCGGCCTCGTTCTCCATGCCCGTCACCACCTGGGGCCGGCCGCTGACCAGCGCGCAGACCTCCGACACGGCGCCGAGCTGGATCTGGTGGAAGCGGTGTGCCACCGCGCTGGCCCCCGTCACCACCTCCACGAGGTCGTGCACCGCCGGTTCGGCCGCCTCCGCCCGGTACTCCTGCGCCAGCAGCGCCGCCGCCAGCTCCGCCCGTTCCAGTTCGTGCCGCTGCTGGGTGAGCAGGGCCCCGAGCGCGACGCCGGGCGGGGCGGCGACCCAGCGGCCCGGCCGGGCCGACGACTGCGCGGCGAGGCCGTGCCGTTCCAGGTGCCGCAGCGCCCGTTCGGTCTGCGGCACCGGCAGCGTCAGCCGGTGCGCGAGGTCCGGGACCTCCGCCGCCCCCAGTGCCACCAGTACGCGGTACGCCGTCTCCTGGCCCTCGTCCAGGCCTATAGCACCCAGCAACCCGTCCACCCCCATAGTCAGTGCCGTTCCTGGCGGGAAGCGGCCACGGCGCAAACCCGCCGCGGACATCATCTCCGCACCTCCCGCCGCTCTGCCAGGGTGGCGCCACCGCAGCACCAACATCCTTCGGCCGGAGGTCACTTGCGGGGCCGTCATGCCCCACAAACGAGCCATTAGCCGGAATTAACCTGGGGAGAGCGATGCGCCCGATATCGCGCGCGGCACTCGGGGCGGCCACAGCGGCCGTCCTCGCCGTCACCGCCGTCGGCCCGTCCGCGGCACAGCCGGACGACGCGGTGCCGGGCGGGAGACCACTCGTCGGCGGCGCGGCGGCCGGCGCACGGCCGACCGCGCCCGTCACCGTCACCCTCGTCACCGGCGACCGGATCCTGGTGTCCACCGACGCCGCCGGCCGCACCGCCGCCACCGCGATGCCCCGCGCGAACGGCACTCAGCCCGTCGTCCAGACCCGCCAGAGCGGCCAGGACCTCTACGTCTACCCCGAGGGCGCCACCCGGGCCCTCGCCGCCGGCACGGTCGATCCGCAGCTCTTCAACGTCACCGGCCTCATCCGCCAGGGCTACGACGACGCCCACGCCGCGAAGCTCCCCCTGATCGCGGTCTACGACGGCTCCGTGAACGTGGCCCGCAGCGCCCCGCCCGCCCCGCGCGGCGCCGAGCGTTCCCTGGTCCTCGGCTCCATCGGCGCCGTCGCCCTCGCCGCCGACAAGGAACACGCCGCCGAGTTCTGGGCCGACGCAGCGGCGGGCGATGGCCGCTCGCGCGCCGCCGGCGGGCTGAAGAAGCTGTGGCTCGACGGCAAGGTGCGGGGCAGCCTGGAGCGTTCCACCAAGCAGGTGAACGCCCCCGCCGCCTGGGCCGCCGGCTTCGACGGGGCCGGCACCAGGGTCGCCGTCCTCGACACCGGCACCGACCTGGAGCACCCCGACCTCAAGGGCCGCGTCGACGCCTCGAAGAACTTCACCGACTCCGACACCGACGCCGACCGCCAGGGCCACGGCACCCACACCATCTCCACCGTCGGAGGCTCCGGCGCCGAGAGCGGCGGCGCCAAGAAGGGCGTCGCCCCCGGCACCCGGCTGCTCAGCGGCAAGGTGCTCAACGACCAGGGCTACGGGCTCGATTCGTGGATCATCGCCGGCATGGAATGGGCCGTCGAGTCCAAGGCCGACGTGGTCTCCATGAGCCTGGGCGACCCCTCCCGGACCGCCTGCGACGACCCGCTCGCCGCCGCCGCCGAACGGCTTTCCCTGCAGGGAACGCTGTTCGTCGTCGCCGCCGGGAACTCCGGCCCCGGCAACAACACCGTCTCCTCGCCCGGCTGCGCCCCCAGCGTGCTGACCGTCGGCGCCGTCGACCGCGACGACACCACCGCCGTCTTCTCCAGCCGCGGCCCCGCCGGACCCGGACACACCCTCAAGCCCGAGATCGCCGCCCCCGGCGTCGGCATCTCCGCCGCCAACATGGGCGGGCGCGGCGTGTACGCGTACCAGTCCATGTCCGGGACCTCCATGGCCACCCCGCACGTCGCCGGGGCCGCCGCGGTAGTCAAGCAGCGCCACCCCGACTGGACCGGGCAGCAGCTCAAGGCCGCCCTCGTCGGCTCCGCGAACAGCGCCGTCCCCGGCGACGTACGGGAGACCGGCGCGGGCCGCCTCGACGTCAAGGCCGCGGTCGATGCCACCGTGACCGGCGCCCCCGCCGTCCAGGGCGGCGCGTACCACTGGCCGCAGGACCGCAGCGACCGCACGGCCGTCGAGGTCCCGTACACCAACACCGGCAGCCGGCCCGTCACGCTGAAGCTGTCGCTCGGCAAGGTCACCGGCAACGACGGCTCGGCGGTGCGCGGCCGGGTCGCCCGGCTGGAGCGCGACACGGTCACCGTCCCCGCCGGGGCCACCGTCAAGGTGCCGCTCGCCCTCGACCCGGCCGTGAAGCTGGAACGCGCCCAGTACGGGGACGTCACCGGCCGCGTCCTCGCCACCGCCGACGGCGTGCACGTCTCCACGCCCTTCTCCCTCTACGTGGAGCCCGAGACGGTCACCCTGCGCGTCAAGCTGATCGACCGCGCGGGGCGCCCCGCCACCGGCCCCTCCTCCCTGGACGTCATCGGCACCGACGACGCCACCGGGGAACGCCGCTTCAACGAGGGCTCCGCCGACCAGGTCTACCGGGTGCGCCCCGGCGCCTACTTCCTCTCGGCCTTCGTCGCCACCCCCGACGCCGGCGAGGGCGCCACCCTGACGGATTCCCTCACCTACCTCGGCCGCCCGCAGACCGAGGTGCGGGGGGACATCACCGTCGTCCTCGACGCCCGCAAGGCCGGCCGCCTCACCGTCGAGGCGGACCGTCCGGTGGAGGTCCGCTCCACCACCCTCGCCTTCGCCCGGAGTTGGGGCGGGGCCTGGCTGCACGCCGGCACCGCCATGGGCGGCCGCACCGTCCGCGGTTACTACGCCGACGTCGAAGGCCGCGCCGAGGACGGCTCGTTCGAGTTCGGCAGCTACTGGCGGGCCGGTGCGCCCGTGCTCTCGGAACTGAAGGCGGCGGGCGGCCCCGTGCTGCACCCCGTCACCGCCTCCACCGGCAGCGACAACCTCGACGGGCACGGCAGCGCCCCGCTCGTCGACGCGGGCACGGGAACCCCCGGGGAGCTGGCCGCGGCCGGGGCCCAGGGGGCGGTCGTCCTCGTGAAGACCGAGGACGGCCGTCTGAACACCGTCGCCGAGGACGCGAAGAAGGCCGGGGCCGTCGCCGTGCTCGGCCACCGCGAGGCCCCCGGCCGCTGGGTCCCCTCCACCGGCTTCGCGGGCGGCGCCCTGCCCGTCCTGGGCGTCGAGTCCGCCGAGGGCAAGGGTCTGCTGGCCCGCCTGGCGGCCGGCAAGGTCACCCTGGAATGGAAGGGCACCGCGAAGAGCCCGTACGCGTACTCCCTCGCCTTCCCCGAGAAGGGACGGGTCCAGGGCGCACACGCCTACCGGGTGCGCGACCGCGACCTCGGCCGGGTCGACGCCTCCTACCGCTCCATGGGCGTGGCCTCCGACTTCATCGACCTGGCCGGCGCCTACCGGCCGATCGGCACCGCCGTCTTCTTCGGCTCGATCGAGACCGTCGCCGTCCCCGGCACGAGGACGGAGTACTACACGGCCGGGGACACCGCCTGGGACCAGACCCTCTCCAGCAGCTTCCCCTGGGGCGAGTTCATGACGGGCGAGCAGCGCACGTACGCCAAGGGCACCCGGACCGCCGCCGTCTGGTACGACGGGGTCACCGCGCCGGTCGCCCCCCGCGACCGCGCCGGGAAGGAGGCCCTGGCCGCCGAACGGCAGGGCAACCTGATCGGCTTCGCCCCGGCCATGTGGGGCGACGGCACGCACTACGCGCAGCCCGGCTCCTTCGGTGACATCGGCGGCCTGCAGCTCAAGCGGGACGGGGAGGTCATCGGCGAGAGCTGGTACCCGTCCGGGGTGTTCGAGGTCCCGGCCGGGGAGGGCCGCTACGAGCTGGTCCAGAACATCGAGAAGATCGGCCCGCCCACCCGCACCTGGCAGCGGTCCACCGCCGTGCGGACCGCCTGGGGCTTCACCTCGGAGCTCGACCCCTCGGCGTACTCGCAGGGCCTGCCCGTCCTCTTCCCGCGGTACGACGCCCCGATGGACGGCCTGAAGACGGTCGCCGCGGCGGACGGACAGCGCATCGGGCTGAGCGCCACCGGGCACGCCGGGTACGCGCCGGGGGCCCTGACGGCGGTGAAGCTGTCGTACGCGTACGACGGTGAGCACTGGACGGAGGCGCCGGTGCTCCACGACGGCGGCCGGTGGACCGCCGTCGTGAACCACGCGGGGGCCTCCGGGAAGCCGGTTTCGCTGAAGGTCGAGATGACCGACGCGAAGGGCGCCACGGTCACCCAGACGGTCGAGCGGGCGTACGAAGTCCGCTAGTCCGCACGGAGCGTGCGGGAGGGGTCCACCGGGCGGCGGCCCGGTGGACCCTTTTCGTGAGTTCGGGGGTTTTCGGGGCCCCCGGAGGCCGACAATGTGGGCATGAGTCAGCAGGGCGCGGAGGACTGGTGGCAGAAGCTCTACGACGATCCCGAGGCGGGGCCCGAACCTGACCCGGGGGACACCCTGGACCAGCGCTTCCGCTCCGCGGCCACCCTCATGACGGGCCCGGCCGCGGACGTCCCCTCCGCACGGCGCGCCCCGGAGCCCGACCCACCACCGTGGCCACCCGTTGCGCCGGGCCTCGTACCGCCCGCCCGCCCGTCCCCCGACGGCCCACCGACCCGGCCCGCCGCGAACGATCCGTCGCCGGGCCCGACGGCGCCGCCGCCCGCTCACGCTCCCGATGGGCCGCCCGCCCCGGGGGTGGTTCCCGTTCCGGACGGGGCGTCCCCAGGGTCCGGCGGGGCTGTCGGGCCGTCCGTGGTACCCCGGTCGGAGCCGCCCGCCGTCGTCCCGCCCGCGGCGCAGACCGGTCGGCCGGATCCTCGGGCGGCCGGGGAGACCGGTTACGCGCGGGGGGACGTGGTGGTGCCTCCCGTCGAGGACGGGGGCGGCGCCCCGCCCGCCCGGCGGTGGCCCCCGCCGCCCTTGCCGGCCGGGCCGCCCGGGCCGGGCCGGGTGCGGGAGGCGGCGGACGAGCCCGATGCGCCGGAGGCGCCGGACACCCCGGACGCGTCGGCGTCCCCGTACGGTCCGCGCCCGGCGGTCCGGCACCTCGGGGACCGCGCCCCCACCTACGCCCCCGAGCCCGGCGCCCTCCCCGCCGCCGACCCGGCCGCGCTGGACTCCCTCACCCCCGACACCGTCCTGGAAGGGGCCCGCTACGGCACGTACGCCCTGCGCGCCGCCTCCCTGCGCGGGGACTCCGCCCGGTTCCGGGGCGAGGCCCGCCGGGACTTCCTGCTCACCGCCCGCTTCGGAGGCGGCGACGACGGCCTGGTCCTGGTGGTGCTGGCCGGCGGGGACCGGGCCGCGCCGGGGGCCCGGGAGGCGGCCGCCGAGCTGGGCCACTCCGTCGCCGCGGCCGTGGGCCGCAGCCGGGAGCGGCTGGCCGACGACATCCGGGCCGGCCGCCGCGAGGCCCTGCTCTCGGGTCTGCAGCGCCTCACCGACCGGGGCTACGGCCGCCTGCGGGCCCGCGCCGCCGAGCTGGGTCTCGCGGAGGAGGCGTACACTGCCGGACTGCGCGGGCTGCTGCTGCCCCTGGACCCCGCGTGCCGCAACCGGGTCTGCTTCGGTGCCGGCGCGGGCGGGCTCTTCCGGCTGCGGGCAGGTCGCTGGCAGGACCTGGAACCCGACGGGCCGACGGCCGGAGCCTTCCGGTTCCGGGCCGCCGTGGCCCGTCCGGGCGACACCCTGCTGCTCTGCTCCGGCGGCCTCGCGGACCCGATGCGCGAGGAGGGCCTGCTCCCGGACGAGCTCGCCGCCCGCTGGTCGCAGGGGGAGGCCCCGGGCCTCGCGGCCTTCCTCGCGGACACCCAGCTCCGCCTCAAGGGGTACGCCGACGACCGGACGGCCGCCGCGGTCTGGGAGGCGTGAGCGGGCGGAACGTGCGTGGATGGGAGGCGCACCCGGACCGGACCGAAGCCGCAGCAGAAGGGGCGACCCTCCATGGCCAAGCAGAACGTCGCGGAGCAGTTCGTGGACATCCTCGTGCGCGCGGGCGTACGACGGATGTACGGGGTCGTCGGCGACAGCCTCAACCCGGTCGTCGACGCCATCCGCCGGACCGGCGACATCGAATGGATCCAGGTCCGCCACGAGGAGACAGCCGCCTTCGCGGCCGGAGCCGAGGCCCAGATCACCGGCCGCCTCGCCGCCTGCGCGGGCTCCTGCGGCCCCGGCAACCTCCACCTGATCAACGGCCTCTACGACGCCCAGCGCTCCATGGCCCCGGTCCTCGCGCTCGCCTCGCACATCCCCTCCGGCGAGATCGGCCTCCCCGAACGGCAAGCGGCGCATCATCGGTTCCTTCAGCCACGGTTCCATGGCCAATGCCCTCCCGCAGGCCATCGGCGCACAGTTCACCGACCGGGGCCGTCAAGTGGTGTCGATGTCGGGTGACGGTGGTTTCTCCATGCTGATGGGAGATTTCCTCACCCTCGTGCAGTACGACCTGCCCGTCAAAGTGGTCCTGTTCAACAACTCATCGCTCGGAATGGTCGAGTTGGAAATGATGATTTCCGGCCTTCCTTCGTACGGAACCACGAACCGGAACCCGGATTTCGCCGCCATCGCCCGCGCGGCCGGCGCGTTCGGGGTCCGCGTGGAGAAGCCCAAGCAGCTCACAGGGGCTTTGCGGGACGCTTTCCAGCACCGGGGACCCGCTCTGGTGGACGTGGTGACCGACCCCAACGCGCTGTCCATTCCGCCTAAGATCAGCGCCGATATGGTGACCGGATTCGCACTGTCCGCCAGCAAGATCGTGCTGGACGGCGGCGTCGGCCGAATGATCCAGATGGCTCGATCCAACCTCCGCAACGTGCCCCGCCCCTGAGGGCGCAGGAGTGCGGATTGCCCCGGGGGGCATGCATTCCGCAGGCCTGTTCGAGCACGTGGGGAAAGTGGGAGGGGCATCGCCGTGCGGGTGGGGGCGAATACCGGGAAGCCGTGGAGAAGAGGGAGCCCGGTGGCGCGCGAGCCGTCCGTCGGGGACGGGGCGGCGAGGACGGGTGCGACCGAGATCAGACGCAGCGTGCGCCGGGCCGATCTGAAGGCGGTCGGCGAGGTCCGCGGGGCCCTGCGGGAGCTGGTGCGGCACCGCTGCCGCGCCGAGACCTCCGACGTGGCGGAACTGCTGGTCACCGAGCTGGTCACCAATGCCCTGGTGCACACCGAGCAGGGTGCCGAGGTGTCCGTGACCCTCGTCGCCGCCCGCCTTCGGGTGGAGGTGCGCGATTTCAACGCCCGCCGCCCCACTCCGTACGTAACGTCCGCCGACGACGGTACGCACGGCCGGGGGCTGGTCCTGGTGCAGGCACTGGCCGACGCCTGGGGCGTGGATCCGCTCGCACCGGGGCGCGGCAAGGTGGTCTGGTTCGAACTGGAGGCGCCCGCCACGGCCTGAGCCGCGGGGCCGGATCCCCGCTGTCCGCCGGGCCCGGACGTGCGACGGCGGGGCGCGTCGCGCCCCGCCGACACGTGTGCGGTCCGGCTCAGCCGAACTGCTGTTCCAGATCCTTCAGTTTGCGCTCCAGCGAGTCGAGCCGGGGGAGGGTCTGGGTGTCGTCCTCGGCGGTGAGGTCGACGGTCCGGGGAGCGGACGGGTCAGGTGATTCGCTTCCGTTCGCGTTCACGGATTGCAGGGAGGGCCTTCGGCGCAGGGGCAGCTGTCCCGCTTCCGATATGGCCGGCTCCGCGCCGACCGGCGCGGAGCCCGATCCGGGGGCCAGCCCCGGCATGTCGACCTGGCGCGCGCGGGCCCGCCCGAACGCCCTGTTCTGCCGGCCCAGCGCCTTGATGTGGGCGCGGTCCAGGCGGTGTTGCTCCCGCCTGCGGTGCCGGTCGTTCTCCTTCTCCTTCTTGTCCTCGCGCACCTCGTCCACGGCCTCGTCGAGGGTGCGTACGCCCTCCAGCAGCATCAGCGACCAGGCGCCGAAGGTCTCCCGCGGGGCCCGCAGCCAGCGGACCATCCGGATCTGCGGCAACGGACGCGGGATCAGGCCCTGTTCGCGCAGTGCCGCGCGGCGGGTCTGCTTGAGGGCGCGGTCGAAGAGCACGGCCGCCGAGAGCGACATCCCCGCGAAGAACTGCGGGGCCCCGTCGTGGCCCGAACCCCTGGGTGCGTGGACCCAGTTGAACCAGGCGGCCGCGCCCGCGAACAGCCAGACCAGCATGCGCGAGCCGAGGGCCGCGTCACCGTGGCTGGCTTCGCGGACGGCGAGCACCGAGCAGAACATGGCGGCGCCGTCGAGGCCGAAGGGAACCAGGTACTCCCAGCCCCCGGAGAGGTTGAGGTTCTGCCGGCCGAAGCCGACCAGCCCGTGGAAGGAAAGTGCGGCGGCCACCGCCGCGCAGCAGAAGAGCAGGACGTAGGAAGCGGTTCCGTAGACGGCCTCCTTGCGGCGCCTGCGTTCCTCGCTGCGTTCCCAGCTGTCGTCGGCCGCGGCCTTCTCGCTCTCCCGCTTGCCCCGGGCCAGCACCGCCACTGCCGCAAGTACGCCCAGGATCAACAGGCCGCCGGGCAGCAGCCAGTCCAGCGATATGTCGGTCAGTCTCATGCGGTTGTCCCTTGCCTCGCGTATGCGGCTTTCCGGGCGCCATAGTGGCGCAGCGGGTCCGTGGTGCACGCGGGTTTCGGGGCAAGAGGACGCCAACGGGGGTGGGGGCCCGCCGGATAGGGCGTTGCGGCTCGAACTGAGGTCTGGGTGACCCGAGTTGTGTTCGAATCGGCTTCATCCCCGGGGGTGGGTTCAGCCGGCGGCGGCCACTGCCGCGAGCCTGCTGACGCGGTCCGTGTCGCAGGTGCGTGGGCAGGTCGTGCAGGTGTCCTCGGGGCGGATCGTGTAGAAGAAGCAGCAGCCGGCCCGGTCGCGGGTGGTCAGCTCCTCGCCGCCGGGGCCGGTCAGGGTGCGGAAGTCGGCGCCCCCCGTGTACGGGGCGGGTCCGCCGGGCAGCAGCCGCCGCAGTTCGGCGACGGCCCGCCGCTCCTCGCCGAGCAGGCTCCCGAGGTACCAGAGGCCCTCGACGACCTCGTCGGTGGCCAGCGCCCACCGGGCCCGCGGGCCGCGCCGCAGGCGGGGGCCGAAACCTTCCAGCACCGGCCCGAGGTGCTGGGCCACCGCTGCCCGCACCTCTTCGCGCAGTGCCTCCTCGTCGGGGACGGTCCGGGCCCCGGGGAGGCCGGCCGCCGGATCGCCGGGCAGGCAGGCGAACTCCTCGACCCGTACGGACATCCGGCCCTCCGTCCGGTGGAAGGCCACCCGGTCCACCGGCAGCCGGGGCACCCGGCGCTCCAGGAACCACGGGACGGTGATCAGCAGACAGGCCGGCCAGGCGTACCGGTGCAGGCCGAAGCCGGCCACCACGTCGGGCCGTGCCGGCCGCCCGTAGTCCCGCAGCACCTGGGCCGCGTCCCAGGCGAGGTGGTCGTCGAGGGCCGCGCCACCCGCGGCGAGCTCGTCCGCGCCGACCCAGCCCGCACCGCGGGGGAGGGGTTCGTGCGCGTCGCGCTCGTCGATCCGCAGGCCCGGGTAGGCAGCCGTCAGGCACCCGTACGCCCCCGCCAGCGGAGAGCCGGCCGGGGCGGGTGCGGGTGGGAGCAGGACGTCGGCAGCCGGGCCGGTCATGACGCATCACCGAATCACGCGATCGTTGAAAGGTAAGCCTAACCTTACCTGATCTTCGTGCTCCGTCCGCCCCCGGCGCCCCCGTCGTGCCGGGGGAATTCACCTGATTTCCCCCAGGAGGCCCCGGCCTTCAGGCCGGGGAGGAATGGGTCCTCGGGGCGGAGCCGTGAAGTGGCGGAGTTCGTTGCACATTTGCTCTGACCTGCACTCTCTTTCGTTGTCAGTGGCGGGCGTTAGGTTGTGGAGCATGACGACGGCGGGATCGGGAGCTGATGGTGGCGGGCATGCCCGGTACACCTTCCGGCTTCGTGTGTCGTCCGCCGCGCGGGCTGCCCTGGAAGGGGAGTGGGCGCGGTGCCGTTGGGTGTTGGAATGAGTGCGTGGCGATGTCCCGCGTCCCGCGCCAAGGCCCTCGAAGACGTCAAGGCGAAGCTGCCCGTCAGGCAGCGGGCCGGGATGCCCCGCATCAAGCGCAGGCGCGAGGCGCTGCCGTCGTTGAACTACACCACCCGCGGGTTCCGGGTGCGAGGCGGTCGCCTGCACCTGGCCGGCGGGATCACTTTGTCGGTGGCGTGGTCGCGTGATCTTCCGTCCGCACCCAGTTCGGTGCGGATCTACCGGGACAGCCTCGGGCATTGGTACGCCTCGTTCGTCGTCGCCACCGAGGCCGTCCCGCTGCCCGCCACGGGACGGGTGATCGGCGTCGACTGGGGCATCAAGGAGACCCCGACCACCACCTCCGATGCCCACGACCTGCCGCATGCCGAGCATGGGAAGACGGCCGCTGTGAAGCTGGCCCGCTACCAGCGGATGATGGCCCGCCGGAAGACGCCGAGGAACCGGCCCGACACTGCCGGGTACCGCAGGGCCCGCCGGGCTGCGGCGAAGGTGTCGAAGAAGATCGCCCGGCAGCGGCAGGACACCGGCCGCAAGTGGGCCAAAGCCGTCGTCCGGGACTTCGACCACCTCGCCGTGGAGGACTTCCGGCCGCGCTTCCCCGCGAAGTCCACCATGGCCCGCAAGGCGGCCGACGCCGCGATCGGCGCCACCAAGACGGCCCTGGTCGAGATGGCCCGCAAGCACGGGCGGACCGTGCACCTGGTCCACCCCGCGCACACCACCATGGACTGCGCACAGTGCGGTGCGAGAGCCAAGCACGCACTCCCCCTCTCCGAGAGAACGTATACGTGCACCGCGTGCGGAGCGGTGTCCCCCAGGGACAAGAACTCCGCCCGCGTGATGCTCGTCCGGGCTGGTCTCAACCCGGCTGGCGCTGAACTTGTAAGACCCGCCACCTGCTAGGTGCCAGGCAAAGCGAGGCAGGAATCCCCATCCCTTCAGGGAGGGGAGGTTTCAACTATCCTCGGTACCGGTCCCGAGACCTGGAGGAGGACCGAGTGCACGAAGCGGCCCACGCCCCGGTGTCCGAGGAACCGCTGGTACCCGCGCAGAAGGTGCTGCGCCATTCGGTGCGCGGGCAGGTCCTGGACGCGCTGCGCGCCGCCCTCGTCGACGGGGAGCTGGCACCCGGGCAGATCTACTCGGGCCCCGCGCTCGGCGAGCGCTTCGGGGTCTCCGCGACCCCCGTGCGCGAGGCGATGCAGCAGCTGGCGCTGGAAGGCGCGGTGGAGTGCCTGCCCAACCGGGGCTTCCGGGTGCTGTCCGGCACCCCGCGCGCACTGGCCGAACTGGCCGAGGTCCGCGCCCTGCTCGAAGTGCCGGTGATGCTCCGGCTGGCCCGCACCGTGCCCGCCGCCACCTGGGAGGCCCTGCGTCCGGCGGCCCTCGCCACCGCGGAGGCGGCCGCCGCGGGCGACCTGCCGGGGTACGCGGACGCCGACCGGGCCTTCCACCGGGCGGTGCTCTCCCTGGCGGAGAACACCCAGCTGGTGCGGATCGCGGAAGAGCTCCACCGCCGGGCGCAGTGGCCCCTGCCGGGCGCCCCGCGGATGCGCGGCGCCGACCTCGTCGCCGACGCGGCGGAGCACTCGGCCCTCCTGGAGGCCCTGATCGCCCAGGACCTCCCGGTGGTGGAGTCGCTCGTACGGGAGCACTTCGCGGGATCCGCCGGCTGACCCGGCGGATCCCGGCCGGCTTCGGCCGGGTCGGATCTGGTCGGACCGGGTCAGGCCGGGGACGGGGCCAGCTGGTCCGCGAGCCAGGTGGGGATGCCGCCCAGCAGGTGGAACAGGCGGCGGGCCTCCGCGCGCAGCCGGGCGGCCTCCGGCTCCGGCTCGGCCTCGGCCAGTGCCGCCAGTGCCGGGGCGGTGCCGACCAGGAACCCCAGGTCCTCCCGGATGCGCAGGGACTCCGCGAAGCCCTTGCGCGCCTCGGCCATCTCGCCATCGCGCAGGGCCAGTGCGGCCAGGTGCCGCCACGTGAACGACAGCAGCAGGGTGTCCCCGTGCGCCTCCGCCCCCGCATGGGCCCGGTGGTACGCCGGCCGGGCCGCCTGCGGGGCGTCCGCCAGGTGCTCGGCGACCAGTCCCCGCCGGAAGTCCAGCAGCGGCCGGGTGCGCGAGGTGGGCGCGAGCAGGGCCGCCGCGCGGCCGAGCGCCGAGCGGGCCTCGTCGGCCCGGTCCCGGACGCCGAGCACCGTGGCGGCGTAGGCCAGTTGGCCCCGCTCGCAGGCGGCGGCGCCGCGTTCGTCGTCGTCCCGGGCCACGGCTTCGGCCACCCGCAGGGCGTCCTCCGCCTCGGCCCAGCCCTGACCGGTGAACAGGCAGCGTTCCACCAGGAGCGCGGTGCGCTGCACCGCCGCCCGGGCCTCGCCCGCGTGTGGCGCCAGCAGGGCCGCCGCGTCGGTCCAACAGCCGCGCGAGCGCAGCCGCCATATCGCCCGCTGGAGGGGGTCGTCGCCCCCGGTTGATCCCGCACCGGACATGGCGGTATCCGCCACATTGCCCTCCCCGAAGCAACCAAGCAGCACGTCTTTGAGCCCTGGGGCGAAATGAGAGCACGGATCGGCTGCCTCGGCCAAGGGGTCGGGTGAACTCTTTCACAAAGTCCGGACGGTTCGTCAGCCGTCTCACGCCGTCCCCTCGGCCGCCGCCCTGCTCAGGAGGGCGGTGGCCTGCGGAATCAGCTCATCCGCAGGGCGAGGAAGAAGTCGAGCTTGTCCTCCAGCCGGGAAAGGTCGCGCGCG
Organism: Streptomyces sp. AB3(2024); assembly: GCF_041862025.1. Lineage (NCBI taxonomy): Bacteria > Bacillati > Actinomycetota > Actinomycetes > Kitasatosporales > Streptomycetaceae > Streptomyces > Streptomyces sp. AB3(2024). The sequence goes on along the minus strand of NZ_JBGWAB010000015.1, from coordinate 71,770 downwards.
GTCAGCTGCTCGATTCGCCCGACCCGGTAACGCAGCGTGTTGACGTGCAGGTGCAATCGGGTCGCGCAGCGGGTCCAGGAGCCGTCGCAGTCGAGGAAGGCCTCCAGGGTCGGGATGAGCTCCGCGCGGTGGCGGCGGTCGTAGTCGCGCAGCGGGTCCAGCAGCCGGGCCGTGAAGGCGCGGCGCACGTCGTCCGGGACGAACGGCAGCAGCAGCACGTGCGAGGCGAGCTCGTGGTGGCCGGCGGCGCAGACCCGGCCGGGCCGGGCCGCGGCGACCCGGCGGGCGTGCCGGGCCTCCTCCAGCGCCCCGCGCAGCCCCTCCGCGGAGTGCACGGCCGCGCTGACGCCGAGGGTGAGCCGCCCGTCGTCGGCCAGACCGGCGGCCAGGGGTTCGCGTACGGCCGCCAGCAGCGCGTCCGCGTGGAGCGCGGAGTCGGGTCCCTTGTCCTCGCCGGAGTCGCCGGAGAGGGCGGGCAGGGGTACCAGGGCGATGGCCTCGTCACCCGAGTGGGCGACCGCGATCCGGTCGGAGGGTTCCGGCCCGGACAGCGACGGGTCGACCAGGATCTCCTCCAGCAGCGACTGGGCCACCGGGCCGCCGGGGATGTCCCCGCCGTCCCAGTCCACCCGGGCCACGACGACCTGCCAGTGCGGGGCGGCGCCCAGGCCGGGCAGCAGTACGGGCGCGGCCACCCGCAGGCGGGCGGCGATCTCGGCGGGCGGGGCACCCGTCTGGACCAGTTCGAGGACTTCCTGTGCGAGCCGGCGGCGCACCGTGCGGGCGCCGTCACGGCGGTCCCGCTCGACGGCGATCAGCTGGGTGACGCCCTGCAGCAGGTCCAGGCGCTCCGCGGGCCAGTCGCCCGCGTCGGCCTCGACGGCCAGCAGCCAGTCCGAGAGCACGCTCTCGCGCACGTCCCGGGAGGCGGGACCCGCTGGTCCGCGCCCGTGTCCCCTGATCGGGAACAGGGAGTAGGTAATACCCTGGATGGACATCCGGTGCGGGCCCCTGCGGCCGGTCCGGACCGCCGCGAGGTGTTCGCTCGCCAGCGTCGAGCAGATGCCCGGAGCCAGTGGTTCCCCGGCCCCGGCGATCTGCCGCCCGGTGGGGGAGAGCACCCAGGCCCGGAGATCGAGGTCCGTGGTGAGCAGATCCAGCACCACATCGGGTCCGCCGCCCGCGGGACCGGATGTCATCAGGCGCCGGTGGCGGTCCACGACGGCCGCGAGATCGCCCGCGCGCTCCCCGGAGACCTGCCGCACCACGTACTCCGTGATGGTGGCGAATGCAACGTCCTCATTGACCACGAAGAGCGGCAGCCGGTTGCGCCGACAGGCTGAAACAAGATCGTCCGGAATGTCTCCCAGTTCCGCCTCGCCGGCCGCGAGGCCCGCGACCCCGGCGCTCGCGAGGATTCGTACGAACGGCTCGGAGTCGGCTGAATTTCTTCGCCAGGCCAGGCCGGTGAGGACGAGTTCGCCCCCGGATAGGTATCGGCTGGGATCCCTCAGGTCGGTCGTCATGACCCCGCGGACCGTCCGGTCGAGTTCTTCCTCGCCGCCCAGCAGCCGCAGCCCCAGCGCCTCGGTTTCCAGCAGTGCGCGCAGCCGCATGATGTCGCCGCCGATCTGTCTCGAATGTTGCCGTTGGAAATCGGGCAGGTCGTCGCATCCTGCCTTTCATACGAATCTACAAGACGAGGGAGGCCGTCAGCCAACTCCTTCATGGTTTCGGTGACTGCACCCGGGGGACGCGCGGCTTGTGTACTGACTACACACCGCGTTAACAGCACGTGAACGACCAGTCGAGGGCCGCCGGCCTCCTGGCTTGAACCGAGCGACCCGATTGAGAATGAAGAGAGCCGCACATGGACTTCCTTCGCCCCGCCAGCTGGGAGGAGGCGCTCGCCGCCAAGGCCGAGTACCCGACAGCCGTTCCCATTGCCGGCGGCACCGACATCATGGTCGAGATCAACTTCGATCACCGCCGTCCGGAATACCTCCTGGACCTCAACCGCATCGAACTGCTGCGGGAGTGGGAGGTCGGCGAGGACGTCACCAGGCTCGGAGCCTCCGTCCCGTACACCCAGATCATGGAGAACCTGCGCGGAACGCTGCCGGGACTCGCGCTCGCCTCGCACACGGTCGCGTCCCCCCAGATCCGCAACCGCGGCGGTGTCGGCGGCAACCTCGGTTGCGCCTCGCCCGCCGGTGACTCCCACCCCGCGCTGCTCGCCGCCGACTGCCGCGTCGAGGTCGAGTCGGTACGCGGTTCCCGCTTGATCCCGATCGACGAGTTCTACACCGGCGTCAAGCGCAACGCGCTCGCCGCCGACGAGCTGATCAAGTCGATCCACATCAAGAACGCCACGGGCCCGCAGCAGTACTCCAAGGTCGGCACCCGCAACGCGATGGTCATCGCGGTCTGCGGCTTCGGCCTGGCCCTGCACTCCGACACCCGCACCGTGCGTACGGGCATCGCCTCCGCCGCCCCGACCCCGATCCGGGCGAAGGCCGCCGAGGAGTTCCTGAACGCCGCGCTCGAAGAGGGCGGCTTCTGGGACAACGGCAAGGTCATCACCCCGTCGATCGCCAAGCAGTTCGGTGCGCTCGCCTCCGGCGCGTGCAACCCGATCGACGACGTCCGCGGCACGGCGAAGTACCGCCGCCACGCGGTCGGCATCCTGGCTCGCCGCCAGCTCGTCTGGACGTGGGAGCAGTACCGCGGCACCAACGGCCGCCCGCTCGAAGGGGCTGCGTAACCATGCGCGTCAATTTCACCGTCAACGGTCGTCAGCAGGAAGCCGACGACGTGTGGGAGGGCGAGTCCCTCCTGTACGTGCTGCGTGAGCGTCTGGGCCTGCCCGGTTCGAAGAACGCCTGTGAGCAGGGCGAGTGCGGTTCCTGCACCGTCCGCCTCGACGGCGTGCCGGTGTGTTCCTGTCTGGTCGCGGCAGGTCAGGTCGAGGGCCGCGACGTCGTGACCGTCGAGGGCCTGGCCGACTTCGCCAAGCAGCGTGCCGAGCACGGCCACGGCGGTGCCTGCGCCGCCGGCGGCGGCTGCGGCGGCAAGGGCGTCTCCACCGACGAGGCCAAGCGCTGGTCCGCCAGGCCGGCCGACTCCCGGACGGGTGAGGGCGTGGAGCTCTCCGACATCCAGCAGGCGTTCATCGACGCCGGCGCCGTCCAGTGCGGTTTCTGCACCCCGGGCCTGCTGGTCCAGGCCGACGAGCTGCTGGAGCGCAACGCCGACCCGTCCGACCAGGACATCCGTGAGGCCCTGTCCGGCAACCTCTGCCGCTGCACGGGCTACGAGAAGATCCTCGACGCGGTCCGCCTCGCGGCCGCCCGTCAGGGAGAGGAGGTCTGATCATGGCCCAGAACACCCGCACCGTGGGTACGCCGACGAAGGTCACCCAGAAGCACGCCAAGGGCGGCATCGGCGAGTCCACGCTCCGCCCGGACGGCACGCTCAAGGTCACCGGTGAGTTCGCCTACTCCTCGGACATGTGGCACGAGGACATGCTGTGGGGCCAGACCCTGCGCAGCACCGTCGCGCACGCCGAGATCGTCTCCATCGACATCTCCGAGGCGCTGGCGATGCCCGGCGTCTACTCGGTCCTGACGTACGACGACCTGCCGGCCGAGATGAAGAACTACGGCCTGGAGATCCAGGACACCCCGGTCCTCGCCCACGGCCGGGTACGCCACCACGGTGAGCCGGTTGCCCTCGTGGCCGCCGACCACCCGGAGACCGCCCGCCGCGCGGCCGCCAAGATCAAGATCGAGTACAGGGAACTGCCGCTCGTCACGGACGAGGCCTCCGCCCTCGCCGCCGATGCGCCGCTGATCCACGAGGGCCGCGACGACCACCACAGCGGTCACGTTCCGCACCCGAACGTCGTGCACCGCCAGCCGATCATCCGCGGCAACGTGGAAGAGGCCCGCAAGCGCGCCGACGTCATCGTCGAGGGCGAGTACACCTTCGGCATGCAGGACCAGGCCTTCCTCGGCCCGGAGTCCGGTCTGGCCGTGCCGACCGAGGACGGCGGCGTCGACCTCTACGTCGCCACCCAGTGGCTGCACTCGGACCTGAAGCAGATCGCCCCCGTCCTCGGCCTGCCCGAGGAGAAGGTCCGCATGACGCTCTCCGGCGTCGGCGGTGCCTTCGGCGGCCGCGAGGACATCTCGATGCAGATCCACGCGTGCCTGCTGGCCCTGGCCACCAACAAGCCGGTCAAGATCGTCTACAACCGGTTCGAGTCCTTCTTCGGCCACGTGCACCGTCACCCGGCGAAGCTCTACTACGAGCACGGCGCCACCAAGGACGGCAAGCTCACGCACATGAAGTGCAGGATCGTCCTGGACGGCGGCGCGTACGCGTCGGCCTCCCCGGCGGTCGTGGGCAACGCCTCCTCCCTCTCCGTCGGCCCGTACGTCATCGACGACGTCGACATCGAGGCGATCGCGCTCTACACGAACAACCCGCCCTGCGGCGCGATGCGCGGCTTCGGCGCCGTCCAGGCCTGCTTCGCGTACGAGGCCCAGATGGACAAGCTCGCCGCGAAGCTGGGCATGGACCCGGTCGAGTTCCGCCAGCTCAACGCCATGGAGATGGGCACGATCATGCCCACCGGCCAGGTCGTGGACTCCCCGGCGCCGGTCGCCGAGCTGCTGCGCCGGGTCAAGGCCCGCCCGCTGCCGCCGGAGCGCCAGTGGGAGTCGGCCGGCGAGAGCGCGGACATCCGCGCGCTGCCCGGCGGCCTCTCCAACACCACCCACGGCGAGGGCGTCGTCCGCGGCGTCGGCTACGCGGTCGGCATCAAGAACGTCGGCTTCTCCGAGGGCTTCGACGACTACTCCACCGCCCGCGTGCGGCTGGAGGTCATCAACGGCGAGCCCGTCGCGATGGTCCACACGGCCATGGCGGAGGTCGGCCAGGGCGGTGTCACCGTCCACGCGCAGATCGCCCGTACCGAGCTGGGCGTCACGCAGGTGACCATCCACCCGGCCGACACGCAGGTCGGCTCCGCCGGTTCCACGTCCGCCTCGCGGCAGACGTACATGACCGGTGGCGCGGTGAAGAACACCTGTGAGCACGTCCGCGAGGCGCTGCTGGAGCTGGGCCGCCGCAAGAACGGCTCGTACCACCCGGCCTGGGCCCACGCGGAGCTGCTCCTGGAGGGCGGCAAGGTCGTCACCGACGGCGGCGAGGTCCTCGCGGACATCGCCGACATCCTGGAGGACGAGGCGATCGACCTGGAGCTGGAGTTCCGGCACCGGCCGACCGTCCCGTTCGACCTGGTCACCGGCCAGGGCGACGGCCACGTCCAGTACACCTTCGCCGCGCACCGCGCGGTCGTCGAGGTGGACACCGAGCTCGGCCTGGTCAAGGTCGTCGAGCTGGCGACCGCGCAGGACGTCGGCAAGGCCCTGAACATGCTCTCCGTGGTCGGCCAGATCCAGGGTGGTACCACCCAGGGTCTCGGCGTGGCGGTCATGGAGGAGATCATCGTGGACCCGAAGACCGCGAAGGTGCGCAACCCCTCCTTCACGGACTACCTGATCCCGACCATCCTCGACACCCCGACCATCCCGGTCGACGTCCTGGAGCTCGCCGACCCGAACGCGCCGTACGGCCTTCGCGGTCTCGGCGAGGCCCCCACCCTGTCGTCCACCCCGGCCGTCCTCGCGGCGATCCGGCAGGCGACCGGTCTGGAGCTCAACAAGACGCCGATCCGTCCGGAAGCCCTCACCGGGACCCTTTAGGACGGCCGGTGGGGGGTCCGATTGGCCCCCGGACCCCCCAGATTTCCGGGCGGTGTGACACGGGAACGTCACACTTCCAGTCGCACCGCCCGGAGCACCAAGTACCGCACCGCTCGCGGTCCTCGAAAAACCGGCAGTACCCCTGCTGAACCCCCACGTAGTACCAGCGGTCACCCCCGCACTACCCGCAGTACACGCAATGCACTTCTCGCGTCGCCTCGGGCCGTCACCCCGGGTCGTGCAGCCAAACGCAGTTTCCCAAATCCCGCGTCTCCAATCTTCAAGCGGGTGCCCCTTTGAACCTTGGGAGTTAGGCACCATGACCCAGTCATCAGTGGAGCCCAAGACCAGTGCGGAGGAGGCCGGCGACGGCTCTCTGGCCCCCGCCGGACGTTCTTGGCTCGACCGGTACTTTCACATAACGCACAGAGGTTCCAACATCGGCAACGAGGTTCGTGGCGGCATCACGACCTTCATGGCGATGGCGTACATCCTCCTGCTCAACCCGCTGATCCTCTCCGGCAAGGACGTCGCCGGAGACACCATGAGCCAGAAGGCCCTGATCACGGCCACGGCCTTCGCCGCCGCCCTGACCACCCTGCTCATGGGCTTCGTCGGCAAGGTCCCGCTGGCCCTGGCCGCCGGCCTGTCCGTCTCCGGCGTCTTGTCCTCGCAGGTGGCCCCGCAGATGACCTGGCCGCAGGCCATGGGTATGTGCGTGATGTACGGCGTCGTGATCTGTCTCCTGGTCGTCACCGGCCTCCGAGAGATGATCATGAACGCGATCCCCCTCGCGCTCAAGCACGCCATCACCATGGGCATCGGCCTCTTCGTCGCCCTGATCGGCCTCGTCAAGGCCGGCTTCGTCGGCAACGGCGGGGAGTTCATGCCCCCCGTGCAGCTGGGTGCGACCGGTGAGCTCTCGGGCTGGCCCGTCTTCCTCTTCTGCATCACCCTGCTCGCCATCTTCATGCTGCAGGCCCGCAAGGTCCGCGGCGCGATCCTCATCGGCATCGTCGGCGGCACCGTCCTCGCGGCCATCCTGAACGCCGTCGTGAACATCGACCCGAAGGCCTGGAAGAACGGTCCGCCGGAGCTCGCGGGCTCCGCGATCTCGATGCCCGACTTCTCGCTGTTCGGCAAGGTCGAGTTCGGCGGCTGGGGCGACGTCGGCGTCATGACGATCGGCATGATCGTCTTCACCCTCGTGCTCGCCGGCTTCTTCGACGCGATGGCCACCATCATCGGCGTCGGCACCGAGGCCAAGCTGGCCGACGACCAGGGCCGCATGCCGGGCCTGTCGAAGGCGCTGTTCATCGACGGCGCCGGTGGCGCCATCGGTGGCATCGCGGGCGGCTCCGGCCAGACCGTGTTCGTCGAGTCCGCCACCGGCGTCGGTGAGGGTGCCCGTACCGGCCTCGCCTCCGTCGTCACCGGCCTCTTCTTCGCCGCCTGCCTCTTCTTCACCCCGATCACCCAGATCGTCCCGGGTGAGGTCGCCTCGGCCGCGCTGGTGGTCATCGGCGCGATGATGATGCAGAACGCCCGCCACGTGGACTGGTCCGACAGCGCGACCTCGATCCCGGTCTTCCTGACCGTCGTGATCATGCCGTTCACCTACCAGATCACGGCCGGTGTCGCCGCCGGTGTCATCTCCTACGTGGCCATCAAGGTCGCGCAGGGCAAGGCCCGCGAGGTCGGTGGCTTCATGTGGGTCCTGACCGGCATCTTCCTGATCTACTTCGCCCTCCACCCCATCGAGGCGTGGCTCGGCGTCAAGTAGGTCCGGACGTGATCCGTACCTGACCCTCCACGCATCCGATACTGGAATCCGAACCCTCCGAGGAGGCCGCACATGCTGGACATCGCCGAAGAACTCAACCGGTGGGTCGAGCAGGGGCGTGACTTCGCCGTCGCCACGGTCGTGGCGGTCGGCGGGAGCGCCCCGCGGCAGCCCGGAGCCGCCCTCGCCGTGGACGGCGAGGGCACGGCCATCGGTTCGGTTTCCGGTGGATGCGTGGAGGGCGCGGTGTACGAGCTGTGCCGCCAGGCGCTCGAAGACGGCGAGACCGTCCTGGAGCGCTTCGGGTACAGCGACGACGATGCCTTCGCCGTGGGCCTGACATGCGGCGGAGTCATCGACATCCTGGTCGCCCCGGTGCCCGTGGACTCCCCGCGGCGCGAGGTGCTGGCCCGTGCGCTGGCCGCCGCCGCGCACGGGGAGACGGCCGCCGTGGCCCGGATCGCCGAAGGCCCCGCCGAGCTGATGGGCCGCGCGCTCCTCGTCCGGGCCGACGGCTCCTGCGAGGGGGGCTTCGGCGGACATCCCCTGCTCGACCGCACCATCGCCGGGGAGGCCCGCGCCATGCTCGACGCCGGCCGGACCGGTGTCCTGGAGATCGGCGCCGACGGCAGGCTCTGCGGAGAGCCGCTGAAGGTGCTCGTCGAGTCCAGCGTCCCGCCCCCGCGGATGATCGTCTTCGGCGCCATCGACTTCGCCTCCGCCCTGGTGCGGATCGGCAAGTTCCTCGGCTACCACGTGACCCTGTGCGACGCCCGGCCCGTCTTCGCCACGAAGAATCGTTTCCCCGACGCGGACGAGATCGTGGTCGACTGGCCGCACCGCTACCTGGAGGGCACCGAGGTCGACGGCCGGACCGTCCTGTGCGTGCTGACCCACGACGCCAAGTTCGACGTACCGCTCCTCGAACTGGCCCTGAAGCTTCCCGTCGCCTACATCGGCGCCATGGGCTCCCGCCGCACCCACGAGGACCGCAACGAGCGGCTCCGCGAGGTGGGCGTGAGCGAGCTCGAACTGGCCCGCCTGCGCTCCCCGATCGGCCTGGACCTCGGCGCCCGCTCCCCGGAGGAGACCGCGCTGTCCATCGCCGCCGAGATCGTCGCGAACCGCCGCGGCGGCACCGGGGTCTCGCTCACCGGCGCGCACATCCCGATCCACCCCGACCCGTCGCAGACCGTGGTCAGCCGGATCGGTTCCGTCGCTTGAAGCGGTGCTGAGCGGCCGTAGCGCCGGGGCATCCGCCCACGCCGAAAGGGCACGACCCCACTGGGGGTTGTGCCCTTTCGACGTACCGTCTATTTTACCCGCCGGTAACAGCAAGCGTTCCGTCCCACCCTTCCGTCCCACCTCTCCCGCTCCACCCTTACCCCCTTACGGAGTTGAACGGATGTTACGAAGCCTGCGCACCCGGTACCCGATGGCCGCGGTCCTCCTCGCAGCCACCGCCGTCACCGTCCTGGCCGCGCCCGGCCGGGCGGCGGCCCCCGCCGAACCCCTGCGCGAGGTGCTGTTCGTCGCGAACAACTGGGACGGCACCGCCGACGCCCTCGCCTCGACCGGCGACCTCGCCCGGATCGGCCGGATCAACGTGATCCCCGACAAGGAGGAGCGGCTGCGGGAGATCTACCTCAACCCCGTCAAGCTCGCCTTCTTCCTCGGCATCCGGGCCGGCGCCGGAGAGGGCCACGACCAGTTCGCGGACGACATGTACACCACCCCGGACGGCTCCGCGGTCGTGGTCTCCCGCCCCAGCTTCGCCGACGTCGTCTCCATCGACGTGCGCACCGGCCGGATCAACTGGCGCTTCGCCGTGGCCGGCTACCGCGCCGACCACATGGCGGTCTCGCCCGACGGCACCCGCGTCGCCGTGTCCGCGTCCACCGCAAACACCGTGCACGTCCTCGACATCGCCACCGGTCGCCAGGCCGGTTCGTTCGCCACCGGCGACAAGCCGCACGAGAACACCTTCAGCCGCGACGGCCGTTACCTGTGGAACAGCTCGATCGGTGACGTGACCTCCGCCCTCGACGCGCCCTGGCTGGACTGGACGAAGGGCGACCGGAAGATCACCGTCGTCGACGCGCAGACCTTCCGCACGGTCCGGGTGATCGACATGCGCGAACGCCTCGACGCCTTCGGCCGCCGCGACCTCTCCGACGCGGTCCGGCCCATGGCCTTCAGCCCCGACGAGTCGAAGATCTACTTCCAGGTGTCCTTCTTCAACGGCGTCGTCGAGTACGACGTGGCGACCGACCGGATCACCCGGATCAAGGAACTGCCCGTCAACCCCGCCACCAGCACCGACCGCACCACCTGGGTCAACGACTCCCGCCACCACGGCCTGTCGATGAGCCCCGACGGCACGAAGCTCTGCGTCGCCGGGACCATGGACGACTACGCGACCGTCGTGGACCGCGCCACCCTCGCCCAGGGGCCGCTCGTCCCGGCCGACAAGCCCTACTGGGCGACGGTCAACGGCGACGGCACGGCCTGCGTCATCTCCGAGAGCGGCGCCGACCGGGTCACCGCCATCGACTTCGCCACCGGAGCCAAGCGGGTCTCCGTCCCCGTCGGAGACCACCCCCAACGGGTCCGTCTCGGGCACGTTCCGGCCGACTGGAGCGGTCCCGCACCCTCCTGAGCGGGTGGATCCGGCCATTATGGGGTGACCAGTCCGCGATGACCGATTAGTCTCCGGATCATGGTGGACATTCGCGAGGTACCCGAGGCCGACATCGACCGCGCCCAGGAGCTCGCGTACCTGGTCTTCCACGACCGCCCGGAACCGGAGGCACGCGAACGCCACCACCGCCTGCTGAGCCGTTGCGACCGGCTCGGCGCCTACGACGGGGAGGCGCTCGTCGGCTTCATGGCCGCGCACGCCTTCCGCCTCTCGGTCCCGGGCGCCGACCTGGACTGCCCCGGACTCACCTTCGTGTCCGTCGCCCCCACCCACCGGCGCCGGGGCGTCCTCACCGCGTTGATGGACGAGCGACTGCGCCGCGCCGGGGCCGCGGGCAGCCCGCTCGCCGCCCTGTGGGCCTCCGAATCGGCCATCTACGGCCGCTTCGGCTACGGGCCGGCCACCCAGGGCGTCACCATCGAGATCGACTCCAGCCGGCCGCTCGCCCTGCGGATCGCCCCCGACCCGCGCCCGCTGCGCCTGATCGACCCGGCCGATGCCCTCGACGTGATCGCCCCGTACCACGAAGCCGCCCGCCGCACCCGGGCCGGCCGGCCGAGCCGCAGCCCCGAACGCTGGGAGCAGGAGTGGCTGTGCGAACGGGACGAGGAGGACGAGGAGTTGGGCCCGCCGCGGATCATCGCACTCGGCCGGCCCGGACAGCCGGTGGCGGGCTACGTCCTCTACCGCACGAAGCCGGAGGACGGCACGGGCCCCTTCCCGGCCCGCACCCCGGGCCTGGTCCGCGTCGACGAACTGGAGGCCGACACGCCCGCCGTCGCCGCCGCGCTGTGGGACTGCGTGGCCTCCCTCGACCTGACCGGTACCGTCCGCGCCCGGTGCCGCCCCGCCGACGACCCGCTGCTGCACTTCGCCGCGGACCGGGACCAGGTCAGGGTCACCGCCCAGTTCCCGGCGCTCTGGCTGCGCCTGGTCGACGTGGCCGCGGCGCTGACGGCCCGGACGTGGGCGGCGCCGGTGGAACTCGTGCTGCAGCTGGCCGACGTACGGCTGCCCGCGAACGCCGGGCGGTTCCGCCTCAAGGCCGGGCCGGGCGGGGCGACGTACGAGCCCGCCCGCGCGGCCCCCGACCTGACCCTGGACGTACGGGAGTTGGCCGCCTGCTACCTGGGCGGGACCAGGGCGACGGAGCTGGTGGCCGCCGGGCTGGTGACCGAACACGCCCCGGGCGCCGCCGCCGCCCTGGACGCGGCCCTGGGGGCGGGGCCGCTCCCGCACACGGGGGACGAGTTCTGACCTGCTCGTGCCGCTTCCCCGCTTCCCCGCTTCCCCGCTTCCCCGCTTCCCCGCTTCCCCGCTCAGGCGGGGAGGCGGATCCGGGCCGCGGACATGCCGAACCCGGAGCCCCAGACACCCGTGGACAGGCCGTCGGCCGGCCGGTGCAGGTCCTCCTCGCGGTAACGGCGGCACTTGCGGTGCCAGTTGAGGATCCCCGACAGCCAGTCCTTCAGCTCGCCGACGTACGCGTCGAGCCCGGCACGCGCCTCCCGGTCCAGCTTCCAGTCGTCGTAGAGCAACGGCAGCTGCGTCGCGACGATGTGCTCGAACTCCTCGGTGCGCTGCGTCATCAGGTCGTGGCAGATGTGCAGGGCCTGCTCGTAGCCGATGTCGAAGAAGTTCCGGGTGACGAGCACGTAGTTGTGCACCTCGCCCTCGACCTCCACCTCCTTCTGGTACGAGAAGATGTCGTTCAGCATGCAGGCGGTGTCGGCCGCCGCGTTCTCCAGCGACCGGATCGTCCCGGAGCGGTAGATCTCCTCGGGGATGCCGCGGCCGGCCTGGCCGAGCCGGCACAGGTACATCGTGAGGTGCGAGCCGAAGGTGTGGCGGCGCATCTCGGCGTAGTCCACCGGGTCGGGGATGCGGTTCTGGATCTGGTTCTCCATCTCCCACACCCAGCTTTCCAGCATGCTCACCAGCGTCGCCCGGAACTCGGCGCGGACCTCCGGGGTCATGCCCTGGCTGGTGCGCACCCACAGGTCGGCGAGGGAGCGCTCCATCGCGGTCAGCGGCAGCGGCTGTTCGGCGTGGTCGACCGGGATCATCGAGACCAGCCGGGCCGTCGTCGCCTTGGCGGCCGAAAGGTTCCTCGACTGGGCGAACACCACCGGGTAGTAGTCGTCCCCGTACGTCCCCCAGGTCAGCCAGCACGCGTTGAGCAGCAGTGCCTCGGGCGTGGCGTCGGGGTCGATGCCGGCCGAGCAGAGCGCGAAGTCGTAGCCGCGCAGCTTCTGTTCGTTCCAGATCGCGGAGCCGGGATCGCCCGGCTGCGGGTCGATCAGGCCCATCCGGCGCGCCCACTCCACCGATCCCTCGCGGGCGGAGACGAGGTGCGGGCTGAGGGAGAGCTCGAACGGCATGTGGATGTCCGGGATCACGGACGGGCCGGTGCGTTCGAAGGGGACGTGGGTGAAGGAGCGGCGGCGCAGTTCCATGGACCGCCGGGTGAACAGGGAACCGAGGCCGAGGGCCGTGGTGCCGAGCCCGCTGGGGAGGAAGGGCAGGGTGAGCGGGGCGGTGGCCTTGGCCTCCTTGTTCATGTAGCGGCTGGAGACCATGTGCCATTCGTGGCCGCCCGACTGCCAGTCCTGCAGGCCCTTGGCGTAGGCGAGGACGGCCGCGATCTCGGCGGGGTTCATGGCGTGGTCGGCGAAGAGCTGGGGGAGTTCGGCGAGCGCGGTCTGCTCGAACTGCTGGAGGCGGGAGGTGAGCAGGTCGTTGGAGGCCTCCGCGGCCTCCTGGGTGGTGCAGCCGAGGAAGGTCTCCAGCACCAGGATGGCGTTGGAGAGCTCGCCCTCGTCGGCGACCTCGCGTTCGTAGGAGAAGATGTCGTTCCTGATGTGCACGGCGTCGGAGAAGGCGTCGCGCAGCACGCCGAGCGGCCGGGAGTGCGCCACGCGCGCGGGCACCTCGGCGGAGACGTACTCGATCAGTCCGGCCGACCAGGGGGCACCGCCCACCTTGCGGCGCATCTCGATGTACTCCAGGGGGTTCGCCACCCGCCCGATGTTGATGTTGGCGAGCTCCCACATCGACTCGTCGAGCAGGTTCTTCGTCGACAAGGAGAACCGTTCCCGCCAGTCCATCGACATGGCCGGAACGGTCCGCGCCCACAGGTCCGCGAGTCCCGCCTCGACGGGGTTGGTGGCCTCGGGGAAGCCGTCCGCCAGGTCCATCGGCATGAAGGCGGCGAGCCGGTCGAGGTACGCCTTGGCGCCCTCGCGGTCCTGGGAGCGCTTGTACATCTCCAGGAAGTGGTCGTCGAAGAAGAAGACCCACACGTACCAGTCGGTGACCAGGTCCAGCGCGTCACTGTCGCAGTCGGGGTGGGTGTACGAGCACAGCAGGGCGTAGTCGTGCGAGTCGAGGTCCTTCTCCTCCCAGACGCCGGAACCCTCCAGCATGTCGAAGTCGCGCGCCCACTGCTTGGTGTGGACCCTCGCTTTCTCCAGGTGGGGGTTGAGTCGCGCCGGATAGGGCACGTAGAACTCCGGCAGTTGGAACGGCTGCGTCACGGCGGGGCGGGCCTTTCGCTCAAGGGCGCGGGGACCGGCGGTTCCCGCCCCCCGCACGAGATCAGCAGGGCCCTACCCGTGGCGGCGGTGAGATAAGGGGGAGTTCACTTCATCAGGTGACACGAGCCCTGTTTCCCGGCGCTCACCCCCCGGCACGGGCTAGAAGGGGGCCCTAGTAGGGGGGCCGGGAGCATGTGCGCGTGAGGGCCGTGGTCAGTGGAGCTTCTCGACCTGGGCCGTCACCACCGCGGTGGGCCGTTCCGCGGCTCCGGACGTGCTGCGGGCGGTGAAGGTCGCGGTGGTGGTGCCCTGACGTACGACGACCACTTCGATCGAGGACTTCTCGCCGTCCTGTTCCTGTTCGGCGCTGTAGGCCACGCTCTCGTCGCCGCCGGTGGCCGGAGCCGCTACGACCTTGGAGATCTTCACCTTGTCGGTGCCGACGGCTGTGAAGCCGCCACCACATGCCTGGCCGCCCGCTTTGACGTCGGCGAGGACGCTGCCGGCCTTCGTGCCGGACCAGGAGTGGAGGGAGACCTTCGTTGCGGTGACGCCCTTGGTCGCCGTGGTGTGGACCTGGCCGAGTGTGCCGGTCATCGCGCCGCCGAGGAGCACGGTGGCAAGGTCGCGGCATTCTGGCTTGTCCGAGGAGACGACCGCTCCTTGAAACGCCTCCTCGACCTTGTGGTCGGGCAGGTCCTGGGACGTCAGCGAGCGGGCCGCGAGTTCGTCCTCGGTGAAGGGCTTGGGGGCCTGCGGCGTCCGGGACACGGCTGCCGACGAGGGTCCGGTACCGGAGTGGGCGCCGGTGCCGGTGCCGGTGCCGGTGCCGCAGGAGGTGATCAGCAGGATCACGGATGCCGCGGGGACGACACGGCGGGCGTACGGGAATCGCATGGAGTGCCTATCTGGTGGAGAAAGGCGAGCGCCTGGCCGGGGGTGTCCCTGGCCAGGCGCTCGCCGATCGAGGTGCGGTGTGCCGGTCAGCCGATGGTGCGGGCGGTGGCCCAGTCGTCTTCCTCGACGCGCTGGCCGTTGCCGATGGCGGTGCGGCCTCCGTAGTAGAGGTGGAGGGTGCCGTCGTTGCGGGTGAGGTACATGTCCGGGATGCCGTCGTTGTTGACGTCGGGGGTGCCGCGGACGAGGGGCCAGGTGGTGCTGTCCCAGCCGGTGGTGCCGTAGGTGAGGTCCTTGCCGTCGGCGGAGTTGACGGCGAGGGCGAGGGAGTTGATGTCGGCGCCGCCGTCCGTGCCGGGCTTTCCGCGGCGCAGGGCGAGGCCTCGGTTGGGGTCGGCGTCGTCGCGGAAGAGTAGGTCGGGGACTCCGTCGCCGGTGACGTCGCGGACGTCGATGATGTCGCGTTTGGTCCAGCTGGTGGCGGAGAGCTGGCGGGCTTCGGTGATGGAGGCGCCGCTGTATCCGGTGAGGATCCAGAAGGTGTCGCCGGCGGTGGCGAAGATGTCCTCGGCGTGGTCGCCGTTCATGTCGGGGACGACGACGATCTGGGTGAGGGTGGCTGGGTCGGGTGCGCCGGGCGGGAGGAGGACTTCGGTGCGGCGGCTGATGTCGAAGCGGCCGTTGCCGTCGCCCTGGTAGACGTAGAGCTTGCCGTCGGGCATGCGGGCGATGAGGTCGGTGATGCCGTCGCCGGGGTACCAGTCGGTGGAGTGCGCGATCAGTGCGCTCTTGCCGGTGGCGTCCTTCCAGTAGCCGGCGGGGGCGGGTTTGCCGTTGTCGGTGGCGGCGGGCATCCAGGCGTCGACGTCGCCGGTGGCGTCGGCGGGGTAGACGCGCAGGTCGCCGGCGGCGTCGATGGCCAGGAGGTCGGCCTTGCCGTCGCCGGTGACGTCGCCGGGGCCGTCGAGGCCGGGGCGGGGGCGGACGTAGAAGGTGTAGATGAAGGGGTCGGAGAGGTTGCCGGCCTTGTTGACGATGCGGACGTAGAAGAGGTTCGGTCCGGCGTTGTCGGGGTTCACGTCGACGGTGACGGTGTCCTGGCCTGCGGCGGGGACGGCCTTCTTGTCGTAGACGGGGTGGTTGAGGGACCACTGGAACTCGCGGATGTCGGCCGGGTCGGTGCCGCCCGCGATGACGGTGATCTTGCCGGGGCCGAGGGTGTTCTTGCTCCACTCGGCGCCGTCGGGGCCGGGCGCGGGGAAGTCCTCGGAGCGGATCGTCGGCTTGACCGGCTGGGAGTGGTCGATGGTGAAGGTGCACGGCTTGTCGGTGCCGGCGGGGCCCGCGGCGGAGGTGGATCCGTCGTAGTCGTTGGCCGTGGCGGTCCAGGAGTAGTTGGTGTTCGCGGCGAAGGACTCCCAGGGGATGGTGGTGCGGGCGACGCCGTAGCTGTCGGGCCAGATCCACTGGTCGAAGACGACCTGGTTGTCGGAGGTCCGCCAGACCTTGAACTGGATCTGCTTGAGGTTGCCGTCGCCGTCGCGGCCCTGGACCTCGAACATGACGTCGGACTTGCCGATCTTGTTGAAGGGGGCGTCGGTCACGCACAGGCCGCCGGGGACGGTGTCCATGCCTGCGACGGTGGGCTCGTCGGGGGCCTTGTTGTACTCGACCTCGATGTACGGGGCGCTCTCGCCGTTGGCCTGGAACTTCTTCCAGAAGTTCGCGTCGCTCTCGTTCGGGGAGCGCAGACCGAGGGTGAGGTTCTGCCAGGCGCCGCGGGCGCCTTCCTCGACGGTGGGCTTGATGTCGATGCCGACCCAGGCGTCGGGGCAGGAGCTGTTGTAGCCGTTTCCGGTGGTGGCGCCGGCGATCCGCTTGCCCCAGAAGGTTCCGTTGTCCGTGTTGTTCCAGGTGCTGGAGCTGTTGATCAGCGGGGTGTGGTAGACGTCGAAGGCCTTCGCGGTGCAGCCCCAGGAGTACGTCTGCAGCAGGCGCAGGTTCGCGGAGCGGATCTGGGAGCCGTAGAGCTGGCTGCCGAAGTCGAAGATGAACGCCGCCCGGGACGTGCCGCCGGTCGTCGACTCGTAGCCGACACGGGCCTCGGGGGTGCCGGAACCACTGTTGTAGTTCTGGCCGTTCCAGAAGCTGGAGCCGCCCTCGGTCTTGTAGAAGGTGGTCCAGTTCTGCTTGTGGCCCTTGAACGAGGGGTCGATGAACACCGGGTACACGGTGTCCCCGTCGTTCAGCAGCTGGGCGTTCGGAGCCACCGTCAGCACGTTCTCCGCCGACAGGGCCGCGCCGGCCGTCTTCGCGTGATTGCCCTCGGCACCATTGAGACCGGGCAGGGCGAGGGTGGGGTGGTCCTTGGCTTCGGGGGCGGGCTTCGGCTCCGGCTCACCCTCGGTGACGGCCACCTTGCCCGCCGAGTCCCACATGAACGGGGTCGGGGAGGCAGCGATCTCCTGGCCCTGGCCGTCCTGGGCACTGACCGACTTGGACGCCTCGTCCAGATGGAACGTCAGGTCGGGCGAGGCCAGCTGATAGTTCAACTGGCTCAGCAGCGGGTCGCCCGCCGCCTGCTTGTCCTTCACGACCAGCACGTGCGTGTAGCCGCCGTCCTGAGCCGTCATCACCAGGTCGATGCCCGGACGGACGTTCTCGTACAGGGCCCGGGGGCCGGAGATCACCGGCTCGGGCAGCGGTCCCGGCCACGACACGATCAGATCGTGCCCGTCGGTATTGAGCCGTACGAGCTCACTCCACTCGGGTGCGGGTCCGTCCGCCTTCGCGATCGCGGGGCGGATCAGCGCCACCCGGGACACACCGCGCGACGCACGGTCCCCACCACCGGACTGAGCCTTGCTGCCGGCGCTGAACACCACGCGCCCGTTCACGGCCTTCGGTGCGAACCCGTCCTCCACCCGCTGCAGGGTCGTGTCGACCGGCTTCCACTCATTGCCGACCTTGGCCCGCGTCGCCAGACTCGAAACCCGCAGCTTGAACGTCCCGCCCGGCTGCGCCCACGTGCTGGTGTGCGCGCTCGCCTCAGCGGTGACCTCGACCTCTTTCCCGGCCTTGGCGGCTTCCCGGCGGGCCTCGGCGGCGGTGACGGGCACACCGGCGCCACGCGTCGGCTCGGCCTTCGCGTGCGGCTTGCCGTCATCGCCCGGCAGGCTCAGACCGACGGGTACCGCCACGGCGACGGCCAGCAGTGCGGCGAGGCCGCCGAGGTTCCGGCGGCGCTGAAACCAGCGGAGTGGAACAGCAGCAGCGTCAGCCGGCTTTCTTTCCGACACCACTGGCGAATTCTCGCCCGAGGATTCATTTTCGGACACGGCAAATTCTCCCCCCTCGGGCGCGCGAAATCCGCCACCCCTGGGTGTTCGCAGGTAATGGGCCCGATAGCCGGGCGGCGCGAAGAGCCGGCTCCCCGACCGGCCTTCGCGTATGAAATGTGCGGACTGAGCATGCCGTACCGCGTGGCGTCCGTCACCTGGGAAGAGCCTTTGTGGGTGGTCGATTTGCGTGAATTGTTAGCACCTATGCATTTCGTAAGTGATAAACTCCACACCTGATAGCTCCCTATGGCTTTTGATCGCTTCCGGGCCGCAGAATCAGCGAACCATTTGCCAGTTTCCTGCTACACGTGTGTCTTCACCGTGGGCAGACCGTGGGGGGGTCCACATGTCGCCGTTCTCGGCGCATAATTTCCGCCTGCCCGGAAACGAGAGATCGCGCGCGAAACGCGCGCGTCTCGCCGGGCGCACCGGCATCACCGTCTCGGTGGCGCTGATCGCAACTCTCCTGCCCATCCAGGCCTGGGCAGCACCACCGGGAGACCGCAGCGGCGTCCAGCTGCCCGGACTCCAGCAGGACATGAAGGCCAAGCTCGACAAGGTCGAAGCCGCCAAACTCGAAGGCTGGGCGGGGGCTCCCGTCCAGTCGCCACCCGAGTACGAGCCGTCGAAGACGACGCCTCCGGCGGCCGGCAGCGTCGCGGTTCCGCTGACTGGTGACCAGCTGGTGCAGGCGGGCACGCTTCCCGTGAGCATCGGCAAGGCCTCTCCGACGCCGGAGAACCCGACGCCCCCGGCGCCCTCGGGCACCTGGACGGTGGGTGTCGAGAACCGCGCGGCGACCGAGGCGGCCAACGTCGACGGCGCGCTGATCAAGGTCACTCCGCCCGCCGAGGGATCGACACCGGTCGACGTCCAGCTGGACTACAAGAAGTTCAAGGACCTCTACGGCACCGAGTGGGCCACCCGCCTGCAGCTCAAGCAGCTCCCCGCTTGTTTCCTGGACACCCCGCAGCTTCCCGAGTGCTCCGTCGCCCAGGACGTCCCGAGCGTCAACGACCCCGCCACCGGCACCGTCCGCGCCACCGTCGACCCGGCCACCACACCCGGCCAGGGCATGCGCACCATGACCGGCGGCAGCGGCGGACCGATGGTCCTCGCCGCGTCCGACGGCGCCTCCGGCGCGGGCGGCACCTACAAGGCGACCTCCCTGTCCCCGTCCGGTTCCTGGACTGCGGGCGGCAGCGGCGGCGGCTTCTCGTGGGCCTACCCGCTGA
Source organism: Streptomyces sp. AB3(2024) (assembly GCF_041862025.1). NCBI lineage: Bacteria > Bacillati > Actinomycetota > Actinomycetes > Kitasatosporales > Streptomycetaceae > Streptomyces > Streptomyces sp. AB3(2024). Next base: position 52,506 of record NZ_JBGWAB010000015.1, on the reverse strand, counting down.
CGGTCCCTGCTCCGCCGGCCGGGCCCTCACCGAAGATCGGCTTCTCGTACTCCTCGCAGGCCGTTGACGGCAAGACGTCCGTGGCCAACGGGCAGGCCTCCTGGGTGGGTGACGGCTGGGACTACGAACCCGGCTACGTCGAGCGGCGCTACCGCTCCTGCGCGGACGACCTGAAGGCGAATCCGGCCAAGCCGAACAACGACAACAGCACGGACAAGAAGAAGGGCGACCTGTGCTGGGCGGGCGACAACGTCGTCATGTCCCTGGGGGGCAGCACGACCGAACTCGTGCACGACGCCGCCACCGGCAACTGGATCCCCGCCTCCGATGACGGCTCCCGCATCGAGCACAAGACGGATGCGACGGTCCCGAACGGCGCGAAGGACGGGGAGTACTGGGTCGTCACCACCCGTGACGGCACCCGCTACTTCTTCGGGCGCCACGATGTCGACGGTGCGGGTAGCCGCCCGGTCACCAACTCGGTTCTCACCGTCCCGGTCTTCGGTAACCATCCTGGCGAGCCCTGCTACCAGACCTCCTTCGCCGCTTCCTCCTGCGACCAGGGATGGCGCTGGAACCTCGACTACGTCGAGGACGTACACGGCAACGCGATGATCATCGACTGGGCCAAGGAGACCAACCGCTACGCCAAGAACTCCAAGTTCAAGGAAGCGGTCACCTACACCAGGGCCGGATACCCGACCCAGATCACCTACGGTCTGCGCAGCGACAACCTCTCCGGTCCTCCCGCTGCCAAGGTCGAGTTCAAGGTCGACGAACGCTGCGTCAAGGAAGGCACCACCCAGTGCTCGAATACAGAGTTCGAGGGCAATAACTACGGTGACAAGCAACCGTGGTGGGACACCCCCTCCACTCTGAACTGCAAGCCGACCGCGAAGGACTGCTACGTCGGCTCCCCGACGTTCTGGACTCGGTTGCGCCTGACCTCCGTCACCACCTATGGCCAGCGCACCGAGGGCACCACCGCGCTGTCCCTGGTGGACCGCTGGGACCTGACTCAGTCTTTCCCCCGTCAGCGCACCGACACCCACCCGCCGCTCTGGCTGGAGTCCATCACCCGCACCGGCTACGGCGCCGCCAAGGATGGTGCCGGAAACCAGGAAGCCGCCACGCTTCCGCCGGTCTCCTTCGTCGCCAACGTCCAGGACATGCCCAACCGCGTCGCGACCGGTCCGACCGACGCGACCCCGGACTTCGACCGCCTTCGTGTGGAAACCATCCGCACCGAGACCGGCGGCGAGATCTCCGTCGGCTACTCCGCGCCCTGCCCCGTTGGCGGCGCGCACCCCAAGCCGGAGGAGAACACCGCCCGCTGCTTCCCGGTGTACTGGTCGCCGGACGGCGACCTGGAGAAGCCTCCGCTGGAGTGGTTCAACAAGTACGTCGTCGACAAGGTCACCGAGAAGGACCGAGTCGCCCGCCAGCCCGACGTCACCACCAACTACACCTACGAAGGCGACGCGGCCTGGGCCAAGGAAAGCGATGAGTTCTCCAAGCCCGAGCTGCGCACCTACAGCCAGTGGCGCGGCTATGCCAGCGTCGTCACGGGCAAGGGCGTCACCGCCAACGCGGGCAAGCCCGATGCCACCGAGCAGTCCCAGACCCGCACCCGGTACTTCCGCGGCATGTCCGGCGACGCCGGCCGCCCCAAGATCACCATCAAGGACTCCTCCAACGCCGAGGACCTCGGTGAGGACCTGCCCCAGTACCAGGGCCGGGCCGCCGAAAGCATCACCTACACCAAGGCCGGCGGGAGCGTGGTCTCCCGCAGCCTGAACTGGCCGTGGAGCCAGCAGACGGCAACGAGGCCCCGTGACGGCACCACCCCCCTGAACGCCTTCCGGTCGGGCACCTCACGCACCGACTCCATCCAGACGGTCAGCGGCGGCGCCACCCGGATCCTGCGGACCCGCACCGACTTCGAGCCCACCTACGGACTCACCCAGACCGTCCAGAACGAGGCGATCAGCCCCAACGGCACCGGCGGGTGGCAGACCACCCAGCAGACGTGTGCCACGACGACCTACGTCCACAACACCAGCAAGAACCTGATCGGCTTCCCGCAGCGCGTCCGTACCACCGACGGTGCCTGCGCGCAGGCCGCCACCGCGGCTCTGCTCTCCGACTCCCGCACGTCCTACGACGCGCTCGGAGCGTTCGGCACCGCCCCCACCAAGGGGCTCATCTACCAGGTCGACACCAACGACTCGAACGGCACCGGCTGGATCACCACCGCCCGCACCGAGTACGACGCCCTCGGCCGCTCCGTAAAGGTCTACGACGCCGCCGGAAACGCTTCCACCACGGTGTACAGCCCCTCCGTCGGGGCCGTCTTCTCCGTATCGGGTACCAACCCGCTCGGCCAGACGAGCACCACCAAGAGCGACCCCGGCCGCGGCGTCACCCTTGAGGACACCGACGCCAACGGCCGCAAGACCACCACCTCCTACGACAGCCTCGGCCGGTCCACCGCAGTCTGGACACCTTCCCAGAAGCCCGGCACCGACAAGCCCGCTTCGACATTCACCTACCAGATCGCCGAGCACGAACCCCCCGTCGTCACCACCAGCGTCCTCCAAGACGACGGCACCTACGCCCAGGCCGTCACCATCTACGACGGCATGCTGCGCCCCCGCCAGAGCCAGGGCGAAGCCTCGGGCGGCGGCCGGATCATCACCGACACGCTGTACGGCGCCAACGGAACGGTCCGCCAGACCAACAACGGCTACTACGCCGAGGGCGCACCCGAGAAGAAGATCTTCGTCCCGGAAAGCGTCTTCCAGCTCCCCAACTCCACCCAGACCGCTTACGACGGCCTGGGCCGCGCCGTCCGCACCACGACCCTGTTCGCCGACGTCCCCCAGTACTCCGCCACCGCGCAGTACGAGGGTGACTACACCCTCACCCGCTCGGCCATGTCCGCCGACGGCACCACCCCCCTCAAGGGGAGCACGGCGTCGAAGACCTGGACCGACGTGCTGGGCCGGACCTCTGCGATCGAGCGCGCCACGTCGAGTGACCTGACGACGTGGAACAGGACGTCCTACGCCTACGACATCCGCAACAAGCTGACGTCCGTCACGGACGCCGCCGGCAACAAGTGGGCGTACGAGTACGACGTCCGCGGCCGCCAGACCGCCTCGGAGGATCCGGACACCGGACGCTCCGAATTCGGCTTCGACAACCTCGACCAGCAGACCTGGGCCAAGGACTCCTCCGGCCGCACCCAGTACACCGTCTACGACGCCCTCGGGCGTCCCACCGAGCTGCACGACGACGCGGCGAACGGACCGCTCGTCGCCTCATGGGCCTTCGACTCCCTGCCGGGTGCCAAGGGCCTGCCCGTCTCCTCCACCCGGTACGAGGGCGGGGCCGCGTACAAGAGCGAGGTCACCAGCTACGACGCCGAGTACCGGCCCACCGGCTCGAAGATCACCATCCCGGACGTCCCCGGCACGAAGGGCCTCGCCGGCACCTACGCCTCGAACGTCACCTACACCCCCACGGGCAAGGTGCAGTCCACCACCAGCCCGGCAACCCCCGGCGGCCTCGCCGCCGAGAAGCTGATCACCCGCTACAACTCCGACGGCCTGCCCCAGAGCATGTCCGGGCTGGCCTGGTACACCGCCGACGTCAAGTACAGCCCGTACGGCGAGGTCCTGCGCACCGCCTCGGGCAACGCGCCGAACCGGGTGTGGACCACCACGCAGTACAACCCGAACTCCGGGCAGGTCACCAACCAGATCACCGACCGGGAGACCGGCCCGAACCGGATCAGCGACGTCTCCTACGCCTACGACCCCGCCGGCAACATCACCTCCATCACCGACAGCCAGCCCGGCGGCCGCGAGGACCGCCAGTGCTTCGCCTACAACCCGATCGGCCAGCTCACCAAGGCCTGGACCGGCAAGACCTCGGCCTGCACCGGCCCCAGCCTCGCTGACGTCACACCCGGCCCGGACGGCGACGGCTTCTGGCAGGAATACCAGTTCGACGCCATCGGCAACCGCACCAAGCTCGTCAACAAGGACCTGACCAACAGCGCCCTCGACGACGAGACCACCTACACCTACGGCGTCACCGCGAACGGCAGCCAGCCGCCCGTCACCACAAAGCCCCACGCACTGTCCAAGGCCGAGAAGACCACCCGGAACCCGGGCTCCACCGTCACCTCGCTCACCAACTACGCCTACGACGCCTCCGGCAACACCACCAGCCGGCGCATCGACGGCGACACCCAGACCCTGAACTGGGACCGCCGCAACAAGCTCACCTCCGCCACCAGCCCCGGCATCGGCGCCGCCTCCGTCATCGGAGCCTCCGGCAAGTGCATCGACGTCGAAAGCGGCGGCACAGCGGACGGCACCCCCGTCCAGATCTACCCCTGCAACGAAACCAAGGCGCAGCAGTGGCGCCTGACCGGCAACACCGTCCGCGCCCTGGACAAGTGCCTGACCACCAGCGGCACCAAGCTGGTCCTGGCCACCTGCGACGGCAGCGACAAGCAGAAGTTCGTCTACCGCGCCGGCGACAAGTCCCTGAACAACCCGGCCACCAACCAGTGCGTCGACGTCCCCAACAGCGCCGCCGACGGCAGCGACCTCCAGCTGTGGTCCTGCAACGCCACCGGTCCCCAGCAGTTCAGCTTCGACACCACGACCACCTACATCTACGACGCCTCCGGCAACCGCCTCATCGAGGAGACCGCCAGCAGCCGCACCCTCTACCTCGGGGATGCCGAAGTCACCGTCAACAAGGCCGGGCAGCCCCTGGACGCCGTCCGCTACTACGCGGGCCCCGGAGCCACCACCGTCCGGCAGACCGGCGGCAAGCCCGACAACCACAAGCTCAGCGTCCAGCTCTCCGATCACCACGGCACCGCCACCACCACCATCGACCAGAGCACCGGCCAGAGCATCACCCGGAGAAAGGGCGACCCGTACGGAAACCCCCGCGGCACCCAGCCCGGCAACTGGCCTGGAAACCGGGGCTTCCTCGGCAGCGGCGTCGACGACACCAACACCAGCCTGACCCACCTCGGCGCCCGCGAATACGAATCCACCACCGGCCGCTTCATCTCCGTCGACCCCATCATCGACATCACCGACCCGCTCCAGATGAACGGGTACACCTACTCCAACGGCAACCCCATCGGCGGAGCCGATCCCTCCGGTCTGTTCTGCGACGGGTGCAGCGTCAACAACCCCGACAGCGTCTGGCATCCAGATCACCTCGGAATGACGCCCACCCAGGACTTCACAGACCCGACGTGGGACTACGGGACGTATGGCAGCAAGCCCAGGAGCGGCCCCTACCCCAAGCGGGTCACGGGCACAGGCGGGCACACCGGCGGAGCGAGCAAGAAGTCCTCTAGCTGCGGCTTCTTCTCGATGTGCAACGCGAAAAAGGCAGTCAGCAAGGTAAACAAGGTCTGGCAAGAAAACAAGGTCTTTATCGTCTCGACGGTTGTTGAAGTCGGCGCCGGGATTGCATGCGTAACCGCTGCAGGCGGAGCAGCTGCGGTGACAGGCGGAGCTGGTTTTGCTCTCGTCGCCGGCTGCGGCGCGGTCGCAGGAGCCGCAGGCGCCGCAGTATCCAACTTCATGGACCCGAACGCTGACCACAGCATCAAGGGCCAGCTCAAGGACATGGCCACCGGCGCCCTATGGGGAGCAGCCATGAGCGCCGCCACCGCCGCGGCAGCGCCATACGTTGCAGCAGCAGCAAAGGTGATCGCCAAGGGAGCTGGCGAAGCCGCTTCCAGGATCGCCTCGAAGATGGCTGCCAAGGGCGGATCCAGCGAGGCGGCAGCAGCCGCGCCGGCACCAGTGCCCTGCAACAGCTTCGCTGTTGGAACCGCTGTCCTTATGGCAGACGGATCCACCAAGGAAATCGCGGACCTGCAGGTGGGTGACAAGGTCGTCGCCACCGACCCCGAAACGGGCGAGACGGTCGCCAAGGACGTCACCGCGACAATCCTGGGCCAGGGAACCAAGAACCTCGTCGAAATCACCATCGACACCGACGGCAGCGCCGGAACCGCCACCCAGGTCATCACCGCCACCGATAAACACCCCTTCTGGGCAGTCGACCTCGCGAAGTGGATCGACGCGACCGACCTCCAGGTAGGCCAGTGGCTTCGCGTCAGCAGCGGAACTCGCGTCCAGATCACAGCGATCAAACGCTCGACTTCGCCCGATGCCACTGTCTACAACCTCACCGTCGCCGACCTCCACACGTACTATGTGCTGGCTGGCGCTACCCCGGTCCTGGTTCACAATTGTGGTGGCACAGCGACGATCCATTACGACGGTGGCCATGCTTCGATCGAGGTCAGTGCGGGTGGAGAGACTCTTCACACGCACCAGGTCGGTGGTCTGGTGGAGGTAGGAGGTGAAACGATCGCTACGCCAGTTAGGTCAGAGGCCTTCACAGGAGCCGTTTCGCCCAGCGCACGTTCGGTGACTTTCAATCTGCCGAACCCTGGTGGTGCTATGGCCTATCAAGAGGTATTTCTTGAGAGGGGAGTCACTGGCACCTATGACGCTGCGACAGAAACGTGCTTTCATTACTGTGCGAGGGTTTTGCAGGCAGGTGGAGTCCCGAATGTTCCGGCCCAAGGGACAATCAGAGAGCTGGCGGTCTTCCTGCGTCGCGCGGGCCAGTGAATCAAATGGGGTCCTGCGGGGAGAAGAGGTATGAGTGGATGAGTTTGACTGGCTGGATGACCTGCCAGAAGCGTGGTCCGTGCCTCCCGAACTTAAGGGTCCCACGCGAGTTCACTTTGTGAATTTCGTGATCTATGTAATTTCGAGCGACTATACGTCAAACTCGATCAATGAATCAATCGGCGAACTTCTGGCCGAGCATGGACGCTTCAATGTTTCTTACCAGATCAGCGCAAAAGGAGGCCTTCCCGACAAGGGCCTTATGGGGCTATCGGTTGCTCTAGAAGGTGTACTCAAGAAATGTTGGGAAACGTGGTTGAAGTACCAGCAAATCTGGATCTCCGGAAGTACTCCATCTGGCGGCGACTATCAGCAACTGCTGGCGGATCTACGTGCGAGTAGAGACGAAATTAGGCGCATCAGGCCAGTCTGAGCAGACTTCCGAAGGAGCCGAGGTCTGCCGCTGGGACTCGGCGGGAACGTCTGGTAGAGATTGAATGAGCCGAAGCCCCATCGGGATATCACTCCGGTGGGGCTTCTGGCCGTCTTGACGGCAGCAGTTGACGGCAACGGCGGTGGATGGGTGCTGCACAACGTGGGTGGTTCGTCGTCGCCATCAGGCTCGATGGTGGGCGCCAAGTGGTCGTGAGCCCAGCCCAGAACGAAGGGGGCCGACGGCTGAGCTGTCGAGCTGTTCAGAGTTTCTTTACTTGATCAAGGCGGCCCGCTGACGCGGCCCGCGCGCGCTCCGGCCCCTCGGGGCCGCCGCCCGCTCCTGTCTCCGCCCCGCTTGCCGGCCGCCCCGCTGGTCCGGGCGCGCAACAGCCTTCAGCGTGGATGGTTCTGGGGCTCTGCCCCAGGCCCCGGCCCTCTCTCCGAGGGTGGAGGAGGCCGACCTACGGGTGCGGCTCCGTCGTGGTGATGGGTGGTCGGGTCGCGGGAGGCGTCCCTCGTCGCCCGGTCACCGGAGGCGTACCAGGAACCCCCGGGGGCCGCCAAGGCCAAGCGCAAGCGTCACCGGTGAGCCTTGGCGGCCCCCGGAGAACCCTGGTACGGCGAAGCTGCCCGACCGACGAGGGACCCCTCCCGCTCAGGCCCCGATGTTGCTGGGGCGCCGGCCCTGCACTGTCCGGCCACCTGACCGGCACCGAGCCGGTGGTGGGTCACCGCTTCGGGCGGGTATCTGCCGGATAGCCCTCGGTTGACTCGTCGGACCGGCGTACCGTGGCGCTGGAGGTGGTCAGCTGATGATTACGGAACTGGCGGACAACGTCCGTAAGTACCGGCGTCGGGCCGGGATGAGCCAGGAAGAACTGGCCCACGCCGCAGGCGTCTCGCCGGGGACAGTGCGCAAGGTAGAGCAGGGCGGCACGGTCCGCATGGAAACCCTTCACGCGCTGGCCCGCGCACTGGGCGTGACCACCGGCGCGCTGATGGCGTCCGACGCCCCCGAACCCGTGGGCCGCGCAGAGGAGCCGAACCGGGTCAACCTGATCCAGCTTCGAGCCGTACTCACCCCGGCTGTTGGGCTCGTGGACCAGGACGCCGAGGTGGTGGGCGAGGAACCCAACCTGCGTGCCTTCAGCCGGACGGTGGGGGACGCGCGGGTCCTCTACTTCTCCGACAGCTACAAGAGCGTCGCGGCTCAACTGCCGGATCTGCTGCGCGATGCCGCGAGGGCCGTTGCCTACTACGACAGTGGAGACGAGCACCGGCAGGCCCTGCTGGCCCGCGCGGAGGCGCTGCGTCTGGCCGGTACTTACCTGACCCAGGTCCGGCAGTACGACATCGCGTACACCGCTCTGGCCAGCGCGATCACGGATGCCCGGCAGGCCGGGGACAAGCTCGCGGCAGGCTCGGGCGTCGGCGGTATGTGCTGGCTGCTGGTGCGGCAGGGCCGGCTGGACGAGGCGGAGCGGATCGCGGCCCAGAGCATGGACGCGGTGGAGCCGAAGATCACCGGGGCCGAGTCGGACCATTACGCGGTGTGGGGCGGTCTGGCGATGGAGGCCGCAGCCGCGGCCGCTCGCAACAACCGCCCGGATGCGGCCAAGGAGTACCGGAAAGCAGCCCGGGTGGCGGCGGCTGCTGTTGGTACGTCGCACCGCAACGTCTCCCGGCACTGGTCCGTCTTCGGGCCGGTCACAGCGGCGATGAAGGCTCTCGAAGACTCCATGGTCGTAGGAGACGCGCGCGCCGTGGTGCGCAGGGCGGGCGAGCAAGAGGAGTTGTCGCCGAAGGCGTGGAAGCGCTTGGGCAGGCCCAGCACGAACGACGGGAACCGCTTCACCCTCGACGTGGCGCGCGCCCACACGCGCACCGGTGACCTGTCGGCCGCCATGGATGAGCTGACCCGCGCCCGGGAGGCGGCCCCGGAGTGGATGCGGCACCAGAACATGGCCGCCGAGACCATGCAGGAGATCCTCGGCAAGCGCAAGCGCACCCTCACGACGGAGATGCGCGAGATGGCCGACTACCTGGGCGTCGTCGGGTAGCTGCCACGTAACGCGATACTTCCGGCACGCTGCGTCGCCAACTGGCATGCCTCATCGATGGAGTGACGGACGGTAGGCACCTACGGTCGCCGTATTCCATTCGGCTACCCAGGTGGGGGTGGATCGTGAGCACATCCAGGACCGACGCAGACCGCATGCGACGGAGGGAGCTGCACGACGCAGCGGCAGGCGTGACCGGCCCTCGCTTACTGCCATGGACCACTCAGGACGGGAACCCCTGCTACCTCAGCACCGACGGCAGGGGCTACCTCTCCTCCCTCGCCGACAGCATCGAAGAAGTACAACTCGACATGGGCGAGGAGCTCATGAAGTACGCCCGAGGAGTCGTGGTTCCCGGAGCCAAAATGCTCTCGGCCGTCGAGTACCGGTGGCTTGCCTGCCGGCTGACCGAAGCCCTGACCGACGCACTCCGGGTCGCCGAATCACGCGGCGACCGCATCCCCGCCCCGCCCGAGAACCCCGGCTCCTGACGGCAGTAGCGACGGCAACAACCACGGATTCAGGCGCACAACCACGGACTCCGGCGGACGCCAAAACCCCTCCCCACCTGCATAAAAGCAGATAGGGGAGGGGCTGCCAGCACACGTACTATGTGCTGGCAGGCGCCACGCCGGTGCTCGTCCACAATTGCAATCTCTCGGCACGGGCGAGTGAAATTCATGCCGCCGAGCCGGACGAATTCGTTCGCAAGAACGTGAGTACGGTGGCTGTAATCAGGGCGGACACTCCGCATGGTCCGATCAATGTCGTTGCCGGATCTGGTGATGGCTTGACCCCCGCGCAGATGTCGGCCATCGGCAAGGGTGAAATCGTCGCCGACAATATCCCCGACACCCACGCGGAACAGAATGCCCTGCTCTTCATCAACGAAATGGGATGGACTCCCATTTCGGGAGGTACTTCCCGTAATGTCTGCCTGGGTAGGTGTGCGCCGCTCATCCGGGGCACTGGCGGTAAGATGATGGGCGAGGTGTACCCGGGAAATGGTAAAACCACAACTCGCCAGAGGAGCTTTGAGTGGTAGTCGACGAGGCTGTTGCGGCGACCCTACGGGGGCAGTCGCAGACTCAGGTTGCAACCTTCGTGGCTGGCTGCGCGGAGCGGATGGCGCAGGTGTTCACAGGGCTGTGCGGAACCGATCCCGCGCGGAGTAGTGACTCCGATGTCGTCGTCCACCTCCTGGAGAATCTTTGGGATCCTGAAGTCCCGGCAGATTCATTCCGCGTTTCGGTGGAGTCTCTGGAGGGTTTCCGGGAGCTCGAACCGTCCGACGAGGAGATCATCGACGTAGCGGGTATCTATTCCTTCTACTCGGTGCTGGCGATGCGTTACGCGGCCCTCTATCGCTCCACTGGCGACGTTGAAGATGCGCTCAAGTGTGCACATTCGTGCCTGACTGCGATGGGGCAATTGGACCAGAACCTTCCAGGTGCTGCGCTCTTCGCCCAGGAGGCGGAATTTCAGCAGCGTACAGCTTCCGCACCCTCTTTGGATGCTTTGAGTTTTGATCTCCTCTCGCGTTTGAAGGAGGATGACCGAATCGTTAGTCGCGAGCGTCTGCTGGCGATTCAGAGTCGATTTAGGAGATGAGCCGAGAGTAATTCAGGAGCCCCACCGAGGCGCATTCTCGGTGGGGCTCCTGCCGTGTTTGACGGCAGTAGTTGACGGCAACGTCAGCGGACGGCCGGTGCGCAAAGCGGTGGATCGTCACCGTCGTCGGGCCGGTTGGGGTTGCGGAGTGTGCGGCCCAGGAGGTCGATGGCGTCGCGCTGGAGGCGGAGTCTGACGTGGGCGTAGACGGTGGCGGTGACGCCGATGTGGGCGTGGCCGAGGAGTTCTTTGATCACGACGAGTTCGACGCCTTGCTCCAGGAGGAGGGTGGCGGTGGAGTGCCGCAGGTCGTGGAAGCGGATGCGGCGGAGCCCTGCCCGACCGAGGAGGGAACGGAAGCCACGATTGAGGTTCGCCGGATCGATCGGCCCTCCTGCCTGTGTGGTGAAGACGAGATCGCTCTCCTTCCAGCCCCCTGCTGCCGCGTCACGTTCTCCTTCCTGGCCCTCACGGTGTTCTTTCAACGAGTTGATGCACTCAATGGGGAGGGCGATGCGCCGTTCGGATGCGCGGGTTTTCGTGGGCAGGGTGGTCAGTCCGCCTGTCTGGGTGCGCTGGAGGGTACGACGGATGCTGGCAGTGCCAGCACTGAGGTCGACATCTCCCCACTGAAGGCCGAGGAGTTCGCCCTTGCGGAGGCCGGTGCGGAGGGCGAGTTCGTACAGCGCGAACAGGCCGTCATTGCGGGCAGCAGCGAGGAGCTGCCGGGCTTCATCTGCCGTGAGCGGTTCGAACCGACGGGGGCGCGGCGTACCCGTGCGGACGTTGCGGGCGACATTCCGCGTGATCTCCTCTTCGCGGACGGCGTGCTCCAGGGCGGACTTGAGGACGGAGTGGATGTACGCCAGCGTCAGCGGTGAGAGCCGCCTGGAGCAGCACGTCCCAGCGGCGCAGCAGCGAGGCTGATCGCGGTGAGCGTCGATGGCGCGTGCGCAGCACTGGCAAGTGGTTCGGAGCTGGTTGAGCCAGGTGCGGACGTCCTTGGCGGTGAGCTTGGCGAGCTTCTTCTTGCCCAAGCCGGGGATGAGGTGCTGGTGGACGCAGGCGGTGTAGCGGGTGTGGGTGTTCTCGCGGAGCTGATGGACGGCAACGGCCTCCAGCCAGTACGTCAGGTATGCGCTGACGCTGCCCTGCGCGGACGGAACGGGGACGCCGCGGTTGCTGGTTGCGATCCTCTCGGTGAGCTTGGCCAGGGCTTCCGTGCGGGTGCTGCCGTAGACGCGGATGCGCTTGCGGGTGTTGCCCGGGGCGAGGACGTAGCCGGCGGCTTCCCAGCGTCCGTCCTTGCGCTGGTAGACGGTGCCGTCGCCGTTGGCACGCACGCGGCGGGAGGCGGGGGTGTCGCTGGGCGGGGTCATCAGGCGGCTTCCTGGTCGAGTCGAGTGCGGATGAAATCAGTGAGGGCGTGAGTGGGGATACGGCGGGCGCGGCCGAGGGTGATCGAGGCAAGCTGTCGGGTCCGGAGCAGGTCGTAGACGGCGGAGCGGCCGAGCTGGAGGCGGGCCATGACCTGGGGAACCGTCAGCAGTTCCTGAGATGTACTGGGCGCGGTGGGCTGGTACGAGGTCATCAGTAGCCCCCTTCCGCTATGAACTGCCGTTCCAGTTCCCTGCGGTGCCAGACAGCGGCAGCGAGGAGTCCGGCGCCGGGGATGTAGCCCGATCCGTGGTAGGCCCAGTGGCCGACGACGAGGGTTGTCGTCGGGTCAAGGTCGGGCAGACCGGCCCGGGTGCGTGCCTGTTCGGTGCGCCAAGTGCGGCGGGCTTCGCGCAGCGCGCCGAGGGTGACCGAGTAGCAGCGGGACTTGGTGGAGAAGTGGCCGCGGAAGCCGAGCATGTGCGCCCACTTCCAGAGCTTGAGGTCGGCGAACTCCGGCAGCTTGCCGAGCTCCCAGCAGGTCCGGATCATCTGGCGGACGTGGCGTGCGACAGCGAGTCGGGGCAGGGGGCGGGCCTGTCCGGTGCCCCTACAGGCGGTGCACGGGAGCGGGGTCCCGTGGGTCAGGACGGTGGCGCCGCGCCCCTGGCAGGGGCGGCAGAACAGGGCCCGGTCCAGGGTGCCGGACGCATCGGCGGACTTGGTGGCGTACTTCGCCACGTAGGCGGCCACGGCCTGGTCGGTCAGTTCGGCGTCGATGCCGAAGGCGGCGATCTCCCGTACGTCGAGCTGCTCGCCCCAGGCGAGTTCGCGTTCCCCGATCGCGTCCGACACGACGGTTACGCGGACGCGGGCGGCAGCAGCCCGGATGGCATCGGTGAGCAGGGTGACGGTGGCGGACGGCGGCGGGGGCTGGGCGCTGCCGTCCGGGCCGTCGAGCCGGATCACGGCGTGGAAGTGGACCAGGCCGCGCTTCTGGTATTCGGCGACCTTGGCGAAGGAGACCCGCAGGACGGCGCGGGCGGCCTTCTGGGTGAGGCCGAGTCGGGCTGCGATCTCGCGGCGCAGGTAGATCGTGAAGCGCGCCCACAGTACTGAGGCGTGGGCGTTGAACAGGACCGCGCCCGCGTAGTCGTAGGTCGCGGGGTTCAGCGGGGTGCCGAGCAGCGCGTCAGTGGGTTCGTGGAGCTTGCGGCAGCGGCAGGGGCGGGGGCCGCCGTCGGTGTTGGTGGGGCGGTTGTGGACGGGGCCGAAGGAGGGTGCGGTGAGGGTGGCGAAGACGCGGGGGTGGGTGCGGACGGTGTCGGGGACGGTCTTGCCGCCGGTCAGGCCGGCGCGGATGAGGTGGTAGGTGTCGGCGGCGTAGACGCGGGAGCAGGCTGGGCAGCGGGAGGAGCGGCGGTTGCCGCATGTGGTGAGCAGGCTGCCAGTGGGTTCGTCGGCTGTGGTGTAGGAGCGCAGTACCTCACCGGTCGTGGTGTCGACGGTGGTGGTGTGGCCTGTCAGGCGGACGGGTTCGGTGCAGCCACCGAGGTGTTCGATCTGCTGCTGTGTGCGGTCGAAGTCTGGCAGGTTGACCAGTTGGAGCAGGTCCCGCACGGCGGGGCTTGCCACGTGGCGCAGGTCCAGGGTGACCATGTCGGGGCGTGTCCCTTCTGTCGGGGTGGGTGGCCCCGAGCAGCAACCAGCCAGCGAGGGGGCGTTTGGGTGCTGCTCGGGGCATGACGAACCGGGCCCATTGGTGGGCGTGGGGTTCAGGTGAGGTGATCCGGCCGGCGGCTGCGGCGGCTCAGAGCTGAGCGAGTGCGGCGGTGGACACCGGCAGGGCGACGCCCATGCGCGTTGCCAGCTGGGTGGCGGTGATCGGTGCTCCGTGTTCCGTGTCGTGGGTGTCCGCGATGTGCCGGGCCGCGTCGAGCAGTGCGGCGGGCAACGACGAACGGGCGCCGGTGACGGCCGTCTTGGCAGCGGAGGCCCGGGCGGGCGCGGGTGCCTCGCTCACGGAGGGCACGACGGCCGGGGCCAGAACGGGCGTGGCGGCGGGGAGCGGCTCACGGGCCGGGGTGGCGGGTTCGGGAGCGGGTGCCGGGTCGGGGTCCGGCTCAGTGACGGGGGCGGGGGCGGGGATGGACGTTGTGGTGGCCTCCAGTTGCGGAGCAAGGTGGGTTGCGGTGTGGAACTGCGCCAGGAAGGCCGGTCCGACGCGGCCCCAGCCCAGGAGCAGGAGCGGGGCGACGGTGTCCAGGCAGGCGCGGCCATAGTGGCCGATGAGCAGAGGTTCGGCGGTGTTCAGGGCGAGGGTGAGCACGCCGCACAGGTGGAGCAGGCGGGTGCCGGCCTTCAACTCGCGTGCGGGAATGCCGCGCAGGGCCAGGAACCGCAGTGCGACCAGGAGTCCGACGACGGACAGGTCCACCATGGGGGCGATCAGCGGTGCGATCGGGCGGGGGACGCCGAGCCGCAGTGCGAGCGCCCATACGTTGCCGAAGGAGAAGACGAAGGCCAGGGCCGCGATGACGGCCATGACCGTGGTCACGGTGTGGCGGGTGAATCGTTCCTCCTCCATGTGCGCGGGCCTCCTCTCAGACGCGGGATTTCAGAGGCGCTCAGGGCTTGGACGGAGGGACGGGGCCGTCCGACTCGTCATCGCCGGAGGGGGCCCAGCCGATCGAGTCGAGAAGTGCGTCCAGGCACAGGGCCGGGTCGGTGGTCAGGTGTGAGGTGGCTTCCGCGATTTGGGCTGCATCGGCATCCGAGACGTAAGGGGTGCGGATGCGGGTGTAGCCGGGGCGGCCCTGCATCGCCATGACTGCGACGCCGACGTAGGCGGGGTCCTGCAAGGTCACAGGGCTGGCGTCGGGCCAGTTGCGGATGTCGTCGCCCAGCGCGGCCACCGCGGCTTCCACGGTCTTCTGCGCGAAGGACAGCCCGACCGGGCATACGTCGCGGATGAACGTCGGCAGGGCGTCGCCGGTGGTCTTCTGGCTGATCAGGATCACCAGCATCCCGACACTGCGGCCCTTCTTGACCAGGTCTTCCACCAGGCGGGCGTTCTCCGCCGTCAGCGCGGCCAGGCGCTTGGTCTCGGCGTCGCTCCCCTTGTACTCGCGGAAGAACGTGTGCGCCTCATCGATGATCAGGACAACGAGAGGCCACTCGGGCGAGGGGCCGACGTGCCACATGTTCTTCACGCCCAGCACGTCACGGATGGTCGAGGAACGCCGCTTGCGCAGCTCCACCATGCGCTTGAACAGCGCGTTCGCTTCGTCCAGGTCGTCACCGCAGAAGGCGAACATCCGCTTGACCAGGTCGGCGTAGTCGCCCTCCGAGGCCCTCGATACCTTCCCGTCCGCACCTGCGATCTGTACGGCAGCCGACGGCGCGAAGTCGCAGACGAACTTGTTGATCCCCGAGGTTTTCCCCGCACCCGGGGTGCCGGCCACAGTCACCCCGGGCACGTTGGCCAGGGACACGCACACCTGGGCGGCGTACTCGTCCACGCCCAACTCCCAGCGAGTCAGGTCCGTGGGCGGGCGGCCGGTGGGTCGGTGTTCGGTCGGCGTGGTCAACGGATCCGAGCGCACGCCCCGAATCACCACCCGGCCGGGCCCGTCCGGTAGGACGGAGACCCGCGTGCACCGCCAGGCATCCGCCAGGAACCGGGCCGCTTTCTGGTACTCCTCCAGCCCGACCTGCGGCAGGGTCTTGGCACGCACGATCACGCCGAACTGATCTGGCTTGACCTTGATCCGGGGCGTCAGCACCCTGGGCGCGGGGGCGGGGCCGTCCTTGGACGAGGTGATCTGTGCCAGCAGGCCCGGCGTCTTGTCGGTGACAGTCAGCCCTGCCATCCGTGCCAGCCGCACCCAGCCCCAGCGCACCCGCACGGCCTGCCGCATGCTGACCCGCGTGCCCTTGTCAGCCAGCACGTAGCGCACGACGGTCAGCAGCAGGCACACACCCATGAGCACTGCCACGACCAGCAGCACCTGCGACGCAGGGTCGGTCAGGTTCCCCAGGTCGAGGCCGGTCACTGGGCTGCCTCCGCCACGATCAGTTCCAGACGGGCGGCGCGGTAGGCGATGCCGTCGGAGAGCTGCCCGTTGAAGATCCGCGCCCACGGCGTCGCGAACAGGTCCACCGGCCGCACCATCGCCCCCGGCTTGAGCCCGGCCACAAGGCCCGACTGCGGGACCGTGATCTTCATGATCTCGGCGCGGCCGTCCTCCATGAGCATCACGGTCACCGTGTACAGCGACTCGCCGGTCTCGCGGTCGGTGGCGACCTCGCCGGTCTGCTGGTCCTTGATCTTGAGCACCGGCTCGGTGCCCGCGATGCACACCGCCGTCTTCTGCATGGCGACACGGATACGAGGCATGGGCATGCCATCACTCCTCAGATTCGAGATGGAGCCGCTTGATCGACTCGCCACGAGCATAAGGAGATAATCGCTGAACTTGCAAGCTCGATTAGCTTGTGAGTGCGATGAGATGGTTGGACGGTCAGGCGGGAAGCCCAGGGATCTGCCCGTAGCGGTCCACCGGGCAGGCGATACGGTGGGGTCATGACCCTGCCCTTGGACGAGGACTCCCGACCGCCGTATCTCCAAGCGGCCGGCGCTCTGCGGGACGCGATCCTGACCGGCGAGTTCACATCGGGCGAGCGCCTGCCCTCGGCGAACGTGCTCGGCGAGCGGTTCGGCGTCTCCAGCTCCACCGTCCAGAACGCCCTGCGAGTCCTCAAGCAGGAAGGACTGGTCTACTCCCAACTAGGCCGGGGAAGCTTCGTCAGCTCGGCGGTCGCCGGGACCGGTGCCCCTGATGCCACAGCAGCGGACGCCGACGACGAGGAGCCAGGTCCGGACTGGCCCATCGATCTCATCCGCAACGACGACGGACGTCCGCCCTACGTCCAGGTGGCCGACTTCCTGCGCCGCGACATCGCAGAAGGCACCTACCCTCCGGGCTCCCAGCTCCCGCCCGCCCGCGAGATCCAAGAGCGCTTCCAAGTCGCCAACTCCACCGCGCAGAACGCCTACCGAAGCCTCAAGCAGGAAGGACTCGTGTACTCGGTCAAAGGCCGCGGCGTCTTCGTGCGCCAGGCCCCGGAGCCGGGCAAGCACCCCGGGCCGATCACGAACTACCTGCTACGGGAAGAGATCGCCCGCGAGGCCCGCGCAGCCGCCGCAGACTTCGCCGACCTCACCGATGACGAGCTGCTGGCACGCGAAGCGGAACTCGACCAGCGATGGGTCACCATCCGCGAGGAACACCAGCGAGTCTTCAACGAGCGCCGGAAGATCAAACGCGAGACGAGCCGACGCGGCCTGTTCCTGCCGCCCCTCCAGGACGACGAGGCCGACACGGATGCATCGCCACGCGAGAAGCTCGAAGCCGCACTGGCCGACTCGAAGAAGCGCCGGCAGCAGCGCCCCTGAGGGCCAGTTCGGCAGATGGGGCGACAGGGGAAGCTGTTCAGAGTTTCTTTACTTGATCAAGGCGGCCCGCTGACGCGGCCCGCGCGCGCTCCGGCCCCTCGGGGCCGCCGCCCGCTCATGTCTCCGCCCCGCTTGTCGGCGCCCCCGCCGGTCCGGGCGCGCAACAACCAGCAGCAGCAAGCTGTTCTGGGGCTCTGCCCCAAGCCCCGGCCCTCCCTCCGAGGGGCCGGGGGCCGAGTGTGGGGTGCGGGTCCGTCGTGGTGAGTGGTCCGGGGCGCGGGAGGGGTCCCTCGTCGCCCGGTCACCGGAGGCGTACCAGGAACCCCCGGGGGCCGCCAAGGCCGAGCGCAAGCGTCACAGGGTGAGCCTTGGCGGCCCCCGGAGAACCCTGGTACGGCAAAGCTGCCCGACCGACGAGGGACCCCTCCCGCTCAGGCCCCGGTCTGGCCGGAGGCCGGCCGACGGTGTGCCCAACCCCGTACGCAGCGTGGGTTACCGCCCCCGGGTGGGTATCTGCCGGGTAGCCCCCGGTTGATACGCCCTTCCGGCGTACCGTGGCGCTGGAGGTGTTGAGCTGATGACTACCGAACTGGCTGACAACGTCCGTAAGTACCGGCGTCGGTCCGGGATGAGCCAGGAAGAACTGGCCCACGTCGCAGGCGTCTCGCCTGGCACGGTGCGCAAGGTCGAGCAGGGCGGGACGGTCCGTATGGAAACCCTTCACGTCCTGGCCCGCGCTCTGGGCGTGACCACCGCCAAGCTGATGGCGTCCGACGCCCCCGAACCCGTGGGCCGCACCGAGGAGCCGAACCGGGTCAACCTGATCCAGCTTCGCGCCGTGCTCACCCCGGCTGTCGGGCTCGTGGACCAAGACGCCGAAGTGCTGGGCGAAGAACCGAACCTGCGCGCCTACAGCCGGACGGTGCGAGATGCGCGGGTCCTGTATTTCTCCGATAGCTACAAGAGCGTCGCGACTCAACTGCCGGACCTGCTGCGTGATGCCATGAGGGCCGTTGCCTACTACGACAGCGGAGACGAGCACCGACAGGCGCTTCTGGCCCGCGCCGAGGCTCTGCGTCTGGCCGGTACCTACCTCACCCAGGTTCGGCAGTACGACATCGCCTACACAGCCCTGGCCGGTGCGATCACAGATGCCAGGCAGGCCGGGGACATGCTCGCGGCAGGCTCGGGTGTCGGCGGTATGTGCTGGCTCCTGGTCCGGCAGGGCCGGCTGGACGAGGCAGAGCGGATCGCCACCCAGAGCATGGACGCGGTGGAACCGAAGATCACCGGTGCCGAACCGGACCACTACGCGGTGTGGGGCGGTCTGGCCATGGAGGCCGCAGCCGCAGCCGCCCGCAACAACCGCCCAGATGTGGCGAAGGAATACCGGAAGGCCGCCCGCGTGGCGGCAGCCGCCGTTGGTACGTCGCACCGCAACGTCTCCCGGCACTGGTCTGTCTTCGGGCCGGTCACGGCGGCGATGAAGGCTCTCGAAGACTCCATGGTCGTAGGCGACGCACGCGCCGTAGTGCGCAATGCCGGGGAACAGGAGGAGCTGTCGCCCAAGGCATGGAAACGCTTGGGCAGGCCCAGCACGAACGACGGGAACCGCTTCACCCTCGACGTGGCCCGTGCCCACACACGCACAGGCGACCTGTCAGCCGCCATGGATGAACTGACCCGCGCCCGGGAGGCAGCCCCAGAATGGATGCGGCACCAGAACATGGCAGCCGAGACCATGCAGGAGATCCTGGGCAAACGCAAGCGCACCCTCACGACGGAGATGCGGGAGATGGCCGACTACCTGGGCGTCGTCGGATAGCTACCACGCAACGCGATACTTTCGACACACTCCGTCGCCAACTGGCATGCCGCATCGATGGAGTGACGGACAGTGAGCCCCTACGGTCGCCGTATTCCATTCGGCGACCCAGGTGGGGGTTCACGGTGAGCACATCCAGGACCGACGCGGACCGCATGCGCCGCAGGGAGCTGCACGACGCAGCAGCAGGTGTGACCGGTCCCCGGTTACTGCCATGGACTACTCAGGACGGGAACCCCTGCTACCTCAGCACCGATGGCAGAGGCTACCTCTCCTCACTCGCGGACAGCATCGAAGAGGTTCAGCTCGACATGGGCGAGGAACTCCTGGAGTACGCCCGCGGAGTCGTGGCGCCAGGAGCCACGATGCTCTCGGCCGTCGAGTACCGGTGGCTCGCCTGTCGGCTGACCGAAGCCCTCACAGACGCGCTCCGGGTGGCGGAGTCGCGTGGACAGCGCATCGCGGACCCGCAGGGACGGGCGACCGGCCATGCCTGACGCCACCAGCACCGAGGCTCCGGCTCGCAGACGTTACCGCTTTCGCGAGTACCACGTGACCACCGTCGTGGACCCCATGACCCTGCCCGCCTTCGAGGCCGTCTGCGTCACCGGAGAAGACCACGGCTGCGGCACCACCTCCGGCGAGGTGCACACCGAGGACGAGTTGACCCGCTGGATCGCCGAGCACTGCGCCCAGACCGGCCACGACTTCTACCAACGCACCACCCGCACCACCCTCCGCGCCGAACCCGGCGCCTGGCAGTGAACGCCCCGCCGTCGGCACCGCTGACGGCAGTAGCGACAGCAACAACCACGGATTTCCCCGCACAACCAAGGACGCCAGCGGAACCTTGAAACGCCTCTCACCTGCATAAACACAGGTGAGAGGGCCCTGGCCAGCACACGTACTATGTGCTGGCGGGCGAGACTCCCGTTCTCGTTCACAATTCGGGTGGACTCTGTCCGAAAATCCTGGACGAGACCTATAAGTCGGCGAGTACGCCAGCAAAACTGGAGCATGTTATCGATCCGGAGAAGCACGGCTTCGCTGACCTAGTCGCTAGTTCTGGCGGCCGTGAGCAGGCAATGCGGCGTATCGTGGACAGTCTGGGAGATGTAAGCGACCTTCCGGCGGCGGGGCGATTTGAAGTGGGTCGAGTCATTGATGGTGAGAATGTGACTATTCGAGGAGCTGTCGTAAACGGCGTTCCGAGAATCGGCACGGCGTTCAACCCCGATAAGTTCCCTGGAGGTAGGTAGATGAGGGTTCCCGTCGAACCCCGCCCGCTGACCGCTAATGAGCGGGCGGTAGTGGAGCGGATTCTGCAAGTGGATTTCCCTGGAGCGGCGGAGCTCCGTCATCAACTTGATCAGGTTCGTGTGACGGCCCTATGGGGATCCAATTCTGCGAGTGTTGACCTGCGAATCACCAATGACGCACCTCGTGCTCCTATCCCAAGTGGGGTTGTGCCGGTAACTTGCACGGTTATCGACGAGAAGGGTGAGCTTGTTGGCGAAGTCATTCTCTGGACTGAATCGGGCATGTTGTCCGGCCTCGAATACGCCTGGTATGGCGATGAGCCACCGACTTCGCTTCCAGAGCTGGACCGAATAGTCATTTCATAGAATCTGATCGGATCTACTTCCGAGCATGACCAAGAAGCCCCGCCGGATTTCGTTCCGGCGGGGCTTCTGGGGTGTTTGACGGCAATAGTGACGGCAACGGCGGCGGATCCGTCACAGCGACCAGCCACCACCCGTTCTGGTCGGAGAACGACAAGAAGTGGAAGGACGCCGGAGATCTCACGCCTCAGGACGCCCTCCGCACCCCTGATGGCGGCACGGCACAAATCAATAATGTCCGGCACTGGACCGGACTCACCCCCGCCTACAACCTCACCGTCGACGACCTCCACACGTACTATGTGCTCGCGGGGGCGACGCCGGTCCTGGTTCACAATTGCGGCGGTGCTCTGCTTGATCGAGCCCGCGAGCTTTATGCAACGCGGGCCGACGAGGCATCGACAGTTGCGGTTGCCCGAGTTCGGAACGTGAATACGGGTCGATCTGAAACGTGGGTTGCAACTGAACGCACGGGTCTGCCCGATGAATGGAGGGGTGGCAATGCGCCGCTGCGCGGCGAGCGCTACATCCCCGGGCAAGGCCATGCCGAGGCTACGATCATGAATCGCTTGGGGAGCGACTGGGAGATCGCAGGGATGGCTTCGTCGACTAGGATGTGCCCTGCATGCTTCGCGCAAGCGACAGGTCCAGGCGTGGGCCTCACGCCAAGCCCGATCGGCAAGGGCACCGGAGTATCGAGTACTGGAAACACGCCATGGCGAGTGGTTCTAGGGGGTGGCGGCTGATGGACTTGTGGAGCCTGACCGGAGGGCTGTCTCTCGCCAGGATGCGACCCATCCTTGAGGTTGCGGGGACCTCGCGCCTGGCAGAGATCGATGACATCGTCGCTGGGTGCAGCGGTCCAGCAGTTCCTGGAGGTGCAGAGAAGATCGCCTCGCTGAGGAGCTGGCGAAGCGAGATCGGCGCCCTGGAGGACTCGTCTGACCCGTCATATTTTCAATCGACAGCTGCTGGCGTGGCGATTCTGGTGGCGGCGCAAGAGCTGCCTTCAGACGAACGCGAATGGAGGATCAGATCCAGCGTGGGGAACTTCTGGGATTCCTGCGATGATCTGTTGCAGGCTGGCGGCGGATACTCAAGGGCCGAGTTTCAGGGAATCAAGACGACTCTGCGGGGAGTTGAGGACATATGGCGCGAGGGTGATTTTCGCTTGTTGTCCGAAGAGGGGGCCGAGGTCGCGGAATTGTACACGGAACGCCTCTCTAAGATTCGCTCCAGTTACCCGAAGCGTCGGCAGATTGCGCGAGTCGTAGCGGAGTGTGCCGAGTGGAATCCTCCGACAATTTCCCCGTGATTTGTGGCGGGGTTATCGGAATCTGGTAGCAGTGCGACGGAGCCCTCATCGACAGTGATGTCGATGAGGGCTCCGTGCCGTTTGACGGCAACGCTGACGGCAACGTCAGCGGATGGCGACCGCAGTGGGTGGGTCGTCAGCGTCGTCGTCCTGACCGCCGAGTGCGTGGCCCAAGGCGTCGATGGCGTCACGCTGGAGTCGGAGCCGTACGTGGGCGTAGACGCCGGCGGTGACGCCGATGTGGGCGTGGCCGAGGAGTTCCTTGATGACGACGAGGTCGATGCCCTGTTCCAGGAGCAGGGTGGCGGTTGAGTGGCGGAGGTCGTGGAAGCGGATGCGTCGGAGGCCGGCCCGGTTGAGGAAGCTGCGGAAGCGGCGGGTGAGGTTGGCCGGGTCGAGAGGCCGTCCGGTGGGCGTGGTGAATACGAGCCCGCTGTCGCTCCAGTCCGATCCTGCTGTCCCTCGCTCCTTGTCCTGCCGTCCTCTGTGCTCCTTGAGGGAGTGGAGGCATTCGGTGGGGAGGGCGATGCGGCGCTCGGACGCCCGGGTCTTGGTGGGGAGGCGGGTGAGGCCGCCGGTTCGGGTGCGCTGGAGCGAGCGCCGGATGCTGGCCGTTCCGGCGTTGAGGTCGAGGTCTTCCCAGTGGAGGCCGAGGAGTTCGCCCTTGCGGAGGCCAGTGCGGAGGGCGAGTTCGTACAGCGCGTGGAGCCGATCGGCGCGGGCCGTGTCGAGGAACTGACGGGCCTCTACTGCGGTGAGCGGACGGAAGCGCCTGGGCTGGTGCGTGGTGGTCTTGACGTTGCGGGCGACGTTCCGGGGCAGCTCGTCTTCGCGGACGGCGTGTTCCAGTGCCGACTTCAGCACCGAGTGCACGTAGGTCACGGTCAAAGCGGACAGCTGCTTCTGGCAGCACTCGCCGACGGCGCAGCACCTCTTCCGTTCGGTATCCAGGCCCTGGGCGCAGCACTGGCATGTGGTGCGGAGCCGGTCGAGGAAGGTGCGCACGTCCTTGGCCGTGAGGCGAGCGACCTTCTTGGTGCCGAGTCCGGCGATGAGGTGGAGGCGGACGCAGGCGGCGTATCGGGTGTGAGTGTTCTCGCGGAGCCGGTGGACGGCGACGGTGCCCAGCCAGTAGGTGAGGTAGTCGCCGAGGGTGCTGTCGGCGGTGGCGACGGGGAGGCCGCGGTTGCTGTCGGCGATCTTCTCGGCGAGCTTGTCGGCGGCTTCCCTCCGCGTGCTGCCGTAGACGCGGACGCGTTTACGGGTGCCGTTCGCGGCGAGGACGTAGCCGGCGGCTTCCCAGCGGCCGTCCTTGCGCTGGTAGATGGTGCCTTCGCCGTTGGCGCGGGCCTTCTTGCGCTTGGGGGCGGTCATCGGGCGGCCTCTTCCAGGTAGCGCTGGACGTAGTCAGCGAGGGCGTGGGCGGGGATGCGGCGGGTGCGGCCGATGGCCAGCGAGGCCAGGCGCCGGGTGCGCAGGAGGTCGTAGAGCGCGGAGCGACTGATCTTGAGGCGGGCCATTACCTCGGGGGCGGTGAGGAGTTCGTCGTCGTCACGCACCGGCCGTCACCTCCTGCTCGCGCGCTGGGCCGCCACCGATGAGAACGGCGAGGCGTTCGAGGTCGGGGGTGAGGCCGGTGCCGTCGTAGGCCCAGTGGGCGAGGACGAGGGTGGTCGGGGAGGGCGGCGGGGTGTGGCGGCGATGCCAGGCGGCTCGGGCGGCCCGGAGGGCGCCGAGGGTGGTGGAGTAGGCGCGGGTCTTGGCGGAGAAGTGGCCGCGGAAGCCGAGCATGTGGGCCCACTTGCGCAGGTTCAGGTGCTTGAGGTCGTCGCGGGCGCCGAGGGCCCAGGCGGTGCGGATCATGCGGGCGGCGTGCTCGGGTACCGACTCGAACCAGAGGTCGGTGATCCTCTTCAGCCGGTGGTCGAGGGTGCCGGTCGCGGCTTCGGTGCCCTTGGTGGCGTACTTGGCGACGTATCCGGCGACCTTGCCCTCGGTGATCGTGGTCCCGCCCTGGAAGGCCGTGGACCGGATGATCCTGGTGTCGATCTGCTCGCCGAAGACGAAGGCGCGGGCCCGGCCGTTGGCCTCCGGCCCGTCGATGCGGGCGCGGGTGGCCGAGATCCGAATGGCATCGGCCAGCAGGTCGGGTGTGGCCCAGGCGGGCGGCGGGGTGTAGGGGCCTGCGGGGCCGTCGAGGCGGATGACAGCGTGGAAGTGGATCAGTCCGCGCTGCTGGTACTCGGCGACCTTGGCGTACGAGACGCGGACGACCTTGTGGAGCAGGCGTTGCGGGAGACCAGCTGCGGTGGCGATGGTGCGGCGCAGGTGGAGCATGAAGCGGGCCCACAGGGCGGGGGCGTGGGCGTTCCACAGCACGGCGCCGCTGTAGTCGTAGCGCTCGGGGTCGAGCGGTGTGCCGAGGAGCGGGTCGCCTTTGGTGTGGGTGCGTCCGCAGCGGCAGCGGGCGGAGCCGCTGGTGCGTCGCCCGTGGACGGGGCCGTATGAGGGTGCGGTGAGGGTGGCGAAGACGCGGGGGTGGGTGGCGACCTGTTCGGGGATGTTCTTGCCGCCGCGCAGGCCGGCGGCGATGAGCTGGTAGGTGTCCTGGCGGTAGAGCTCGGCGCACGAGAGGCAGCGGGTGATGCGGCGATTGCCGCAGCGGACCAGAAGGTGCCCGGCGGGCAGTTCCTTGGACTTCAGTTCGCGCAGGATCTCGCCGGTGAAGGCGTCGATCTCGGTGCGCTGGCCTTCGAGCCGGATCGGCTGGGCGCAGCCACCGAGCGAGGACAGCTGCCGTACCAGGCCGAGCAGATCGCGGTACCCGGTGAACGTGGGCAGCGCGGCCGTGGCGGGTTCGGGGCGGGGGATTGTGGTGGTCGGGTCGCGCGGTGGCATGCTGGCGGGACCTCTCTGCACTGCGGCACACACGCGTGCCGTGGATGGATGGGAGGGAGGCCCCGGCAAGGGCGAGGGTTTGGCGACTACGCGCCCTTGCCGGGGATCACTGCGAAGCGGGACCAGGAGGCGGCGGTCACGCGGCCTTGTCCAGGTCGACGCGGTCGGGCAGTTCGCGGACTTTGAGCCCCTCGACGCACATGAGGTCGTTGATCTGCCAGCAGGCTTCGGTGGGCAGGTAGACCGAGCGCAGCCGGACGGCGGTGCGCATGTCGCCGACGGAGGCGATGGACACGCCCTGGGGCATGGTGCGGTCGGCGGCGGTGATGTCGAGGTCCCGGCCGTCGGGGAAGAGGTGGAGGAAGTCCTCGACGGTGTCGACGCGGTGGCAGATCCGGGCGGACAAGTTGGTGCGTACGGCGGTGGTGAGCACGTCCGCGGAGGGTTTCTGGGTGAGCAGCCACAGCCGTATGCCGAACTTGGCGCCCTGGCTGGCGATGGCCAGCAGCTCGGCCTCGAAGCGTTCGCGGGCCTTGCGGTCGGGGTGTCGGGTGTAGTTCGCCACCTCGTCGATCACCACCAATAGAAGCGGCAGCTCGGGGCTGAAGTCGGTGATGCGGTCGGTGCGGCCGGACCAGAACAGCCGTTCCCGGAGCTGCATCTCCTCGCGCACCCAGCGCAGGATCTCGGTCGGCTCGTCGGGGTGGATGGCGTCGGAGACCTTGTAGGCGGTACGCCACCAGGGCGCGACCGCGCCGAGGTTGGGGTCGATCACGATCAGACGCACGTCCCGCATGAGCGAGGCGTAGGCGAGCAGGGTGTTGACGGTGATCGACTTGCCGGAGCGGGTGAGGCCGGCGACGAGGGCGTGCGCGGAGTACGCGAGGTTGAGAACGATGGGGGCGCCGTCCTCGTCCCAGCCGAGCAGCACGTCATCGGTGGAGACGAACTGACCCGGTCGGCACACCGGGGAGCCATCCGGACCGAGGAGTGGTGAGCGGATCACCGCCTCCAGCGGCTCGCGCCGGAAGCCACGCGCGACGATCACTCCGGGCTTGGGCTGACTGATCCGGACGCGACGCATACCCCAGGCGTCGCACAGGCCCTCGTTCGCGTCCTGCCAGGCGCTGAGCCCGACCTGCGGCAGGGCATCGGCGGTGACGGTGACGCCGAAGGCGTCGGCGCGGGTGTGCAGGCGCGGGACCAGCACGCGCGGCTTGGTCGGTTGTTCCTGGGGGCCGTACTGCTGGAGCACGGTCGGGGTGGCGTCCTTGACCGCCAGGCCGAGCATCGGGGCGAGCCGCTTCCAGCCCCACCGCATCCGCCGCGCCTGCCGCAGGCTGATACGGGTCTCGGCATCGGCCCGGTACCAGCGGGCGAAGCTGTGCCCGGCCCAGCCCAGCAGCCCAAGCGCGACCAGCACGGCGACGACGAGAAGCGCGAGCCCAAGGCGATTGTCGGGCATCAGGCGCCTGCCTTGACGGTGATGGCGTCGGCACGCACGGAGACACCGTGCCGGTCCTTGCCGTTGATCTCGTTCTCCCAGGCCGACGCGACAAGCCCGGTGAAAACGACCGGCAGGCCGACCTTCAGCCCCTTGCCGAGACCCGGCTCCGGGACCTTCACGGCGATCACTTCCGCCCGGCCGTTGAACGCGAACATCACGTCCACCAGGTGCACGTGGGCGCCGGTGCCCCGGTCGATCGCGGGCTGCCGACCCTCGCGGTCCTTGAACTGCGGCCGGGGCTCGGAGGCCAGGATCATCAGGGCCTGTGACTGGTCGATGGGCATGGTCTTCACGGCAAACCTCCGGGGAGAAGGATGCGATTCACCCGTGTGGGTGATCACGTGCCGCACAACATAACATCAATCCTCAGTCCATCCGTAGTCCATTCTGCGTGAATCCATCCGTTGCTGCGGCGGTCCATCCGTAGGGCCGCTACCCTGACCCTGGGGGCTGAGCTGGTGAAATAGGGCGGCAGCAAGCAGCCCTTCTAACCCAATCGGACCCGGACCAGGGATGGACATGCCTGCTGACGAAGCGCGTTTGACGTTCGAGCGCATCGCGGACGACCTGCGGCAGGAGATCCGGGACGGCAAGCTGCGGCCGGGCCAATTGCTCCCGACGCAGACCCAGCTCATGCAGACCTACAAGGCGTCGAGCCTGACCGTGCAGAAGGCCATCCGGCTCCTGCGGAACGAGGGCTGGGTCATCGCCCGCCAGGGACGCGGCACGTTCGTCACACGCTCGGCCGACTTCGAGGACGCCTTCGAGAAGGTCGCGGGCGACCTCCAGCAGCAGATCTACTCCGGCACCCTGGCCCCCGGCGCCAGGCTCCCAGCCCGAGAGGTCCTGGCCGAGCACTACGCGGTGCCGCTGAACGTGGTCACCAACGCCATTGCCCTGCTGGCCGGCAACTTCCTGCTGCGGTTCCCCGGCGAGCTGCCTGGTGACGAGGTCTACGTACGCGACTGGGACGACCACGGCTTCGCCACCCAGCTCATCCACGGCCGCCTGGTCCGCAAGATCAGGGACGGCTCACTGTCCAGGGGCGCCACGCTGACCGTGGACGAGGTAGTAGACGCGATCGGAGGCGATGCCGAAGCAGCCGACCAGGCCCTGACGTTCCTCGCCCTGGAGGGCAGGGTCAAGAAGATCCACGAGACCAGAGGATCGCATCGGGAAGTCGCGTACGTCGTCCTGGGCGGCGAGTTCGGCACCGAAGTACCGGTCACCGTCCAACCAGTGGACAAGCCGGCCGAGGCATCCGACATCCCGGCGAAGGAGTTCCCGACCGCCGGGGTTGCAGATCTGGCCTACAAACTGGAACGCGCCCTGGAGCGGATCGAGGAGCTGGAGGAGCGCGTCGAACGTCTCGAAGGTCGCGACGGCAACTGAGACAGGCACGAGAACGACAGCGTCCCCGAAGGCCGCAGGCTGGCATTCGGGGACGCTTCGCGTTGACCGGTCAGGGCTGGTACTCGTAGCCGATGGTGAACCGGGGCGGCAGACACCACTCCCCGTACTCGATGATCCCTTCCGCATCCGACCAGCGGTGAGCGCCGGCCAGGATCGGGGAGCCGACCGGCAGCCCCAGTGCGCTCGCCTCTCGGGCATCGGCGGGGCGGGCGTGCATGTCGTCACGGGCGTGGGTGATCGTGCGCGCGGTGGCTTCCAGAACCCGGGCGGACAATCCGTGATTGCGGCCCGGGGCGGTGTTCAGCAGGTCCGGTACGAGGGCGGCGAACGGGGCCGGGTACCAGGTGACGGCGAACACGGTCCGGGTCTTGCCCCGGCCCGCCAGCCACTCGCGCCGCACCACCTGGTCCCCGGCCTCCAGATCGAAGATCTCCGCCACGTACAGCGGCGGGATGATCAGCTCGGCGGCCGTCACCCGGCTCGTCTCGCCCTCGGCGAGGAACGACTTCACACGCTGGACCCGGGCCAGCCGGTCTCGCGCCGACAGTGTCCAGCGCGGGTCGTCGGCGACGTAGGTGCCGCGCGGGGTGGTGCGGATGAAGTTCTCCACCTGGAGGGCCTGCAAGGCGCGGGAGACGGTGGCGGCCGCGGCCTGCCACTGGCCGGCGATCTCCCGGTTGGTCGGCAGCTTGGCGCCAGGCTCAAGCTCTCCCGACAGGATGCGCTCCCGGAAGTGATCCGCAATCTTCGTGAACGTCTTGGGACTGGGCATAAGGCGTGCCCCTCCGTTGAGTTGACGTGGTGTCAGTGATGGCACACTAGTGCACTGCGAACCGTAGCGGGAGTGCTTCGGCCACTCGAATACTGAACTAGAGCACCGGCCTGTCAAGAGGTCGGCCATGTGACGTTCGAGAGGTGGCGATGTGCATGACGGAGCCGACCAGGTACTCGACCCCGCCGGTCGAACTCCCCTTGCGCTTGGAACCGGACCCGGCACCAGTCGAGGGCTGCGCGGGCTGCGCCGAGCTGGCCAACGTGCGCGACCGGGCCCGAGTAGTCGGCGACATGACCACCGTCAGCGACTGCAACGTCTACATGCGACGCCACCCGGAGGGCCACCAGTGAGCCCCCGCGCCGTCTACCGGCACATCACTCACACCATCCGCCACGCGCCCGAGGGCGGCATCACCTACGAGGCGTTCTGCGTCACGGTCGGCTGCGACGCAGAATCCGGCCCCCACGACGAGCAAGAGGCCGCACAGGACTGGGCACTCCGCCACACCGGACGCACCGGCCACGACCTGTTCAGACGCGTCTTCACCGACCACGCCAAGGTCACCCGAGTCGAGTAGAACCACCACTGCCAGCCGGAACAGCACCCACAACCCGCAGACCATCGCATCGGGCCAGCAGCCCAACCGGATGCTCGGCCACCGACCACGGAGTACCGCCGAAGAGGGATGCGTCCAAACTTTCTCTACGTCTTCAAGGCGACCCGCTGACGCGGGTCGCGCGCGGCACGGCCGCCCACCCGGCCCGCTCTCGGCTCCGCCACCGCGGGCCGGCCAGCGACCAGGCCGCGCAGAAACGCGTAGCGGACCACCGGAAGCGCTGAGGAAGCCGGACGCGCCCGCACGCGAACGCCAGGCCGACGGCAAGGCGACGGCGGGGAGTTGGCCGGGGCGAAGGCCCGGAAGTGGGGGCGGTCGGCTCCGTGGGCTTTACCCACCTGTTCGGGCCGGGGCCCGCGTCGGGCAAGGCCAGGGGGCCACTCGTTCAAATTCCGGGCAGGATCAAAGCCTGCCCGAGTTGCCGGCCAGCGTACGGCCCCCTGACCATGCCCGACCCCAACCAGAACAGGACACCGGCCAAAGCCCACTCCGCCGCCCTCACACGCGTAGCCATGTGACGGCAACGCCGACGGCAACAGGGGCGCACGACAAGGCACTTCCACGCACGCCCACGGACTGACTGAATTCCGCTGACCTGCGAAAACGCAGATGACAGCACCTCAGCACGCACACGTAATATGTTCTTGCAGGTTCCACAGCAATCTTGGTTCACAACTGCAAGAATGTTGCACTTGGCATGCAAGAAGCAGGGCTCGTGGAATGGGCTACGGGCAAAAAATTCTCGCACTTCATAGGCAAGGATTGGGCCGATGGCAAGTGGATGACTGGCGTGACGAGGGCAATTAAGGACCCAGACACTACAATTCACGTCTACACTGCAGGCTTTACCGGAGGCTGGGAAGGATCGGCCATCCGGGGGATGTCAGCCGGAGCGAAGGCCACGGAACAAGAGATGGGCTGGATAGCGCGCGCTCTTAGCAAACGGCCAGACCACATGGGACAAGGTCAAGTTCTATGATCATCACGGAGAGATGGATCTGACCGAACCGGACTGGGCTGATCCGATATTTAAAAAGGTGCACATCTGGGGTGAGATATGAGTCCGGCGTGCCAGACCGGCCATGCGGTGAACAGGGGTGATATGAGCGAAGGCGTTGTGAATCTTTCAGAGATTTTGGATGCGCGCTACTATGCTGATCTGATCGAATGTGGCGGATTGGTTGCGTCGATTGTGCATGTCTCGAATCTAAACGGGATTGACCTGGGAGAAGTCGGCCCGCAGGCTCGCTCGGGTGAGGGGATGTTCAAGACCGCTAATGCCAATTCGCGTCGAGGGAGGATGTCGGTACTTCTCGGACTGGGGCGTCGATCATTTTCGCTGACGCTTGAAGGTCGTGAATTTGTTTGGGCCAGCGGGGGCACGCCTGATCTGCTCATCCTGATTTCCGCGATGGATTCATGGCGCAAAGGGGCATCGCTTCGGGAAATCGGCACGGAGTTCCCCTTCCTTCAATATGGTCGAATCAGCCAGGCTCATGAGGATGGGGATGCGGTCGAAGTTCAGTGGAGAATCCTCGCCGAGAGTGAGCGGTTCCGGGAGCATTTTCATCTGATTCGCCTGCTCCAGTCCGATGTCAGACTCCGAGAACTCTTCCCATCGTTCTCACATGAAACCCTGCGACTCGCCGTGGACTGTTACGACAGATGTGCAGGAGAAATTCTCATTGAGCGCCATGGCGAGAAATACCTCGTCTCCGCTTCCGGCGGAGAAACGGCCAGCCTCGCAATCTTGGCTAATGCCGCACAGTCCCTGATCTTTCATAATTTCTCTTGATTGCACTTAATCTTTATGCGGTCCCCGTCGGGAATTTTCCGGCGGCGATCGTGTGCACAGGTTGTCGCAGAGCGATTCGAATCTGAGCGAATGGGGCCCCGAGGTTCCTAAAGGTGCTGGCCGCGGCGCGAGTGGTTCCAGTCGCCGGAGCCCGTTAGGGCAGTGAGGGAGGGAAGGAGGAAGAAGCAGTCCTCTCTTCGCGGATGTGGTGGTGGAGGTCCTCCGCAGCCGACGGAATGCGGTGGCGTCGCCCGCGGAGGATAAGTTCCACTGTGGAGAGGCGATCCCGGCGTTCCTCGACGAGAGTCGCGACGGAGGATCTGTACTCCGGATCCAGGGAAGTGACAGAGAACAGGCCGTCCTCCTCGCCCCTTCAGTGGGCGAGGAGGACGGCCTGCACCGTCGGGACCAGAGCGCGGAGGGTGTCGCCCGCGTCAGTCCGACTCGCCCTCCAGGTTGCCTTCCGTGTCCAGGTAGACCTGGCGGAGGGATTCGAGGATCTGGGGGTCCGGCTTTTCCCACATGCCGCGGGATTCGGCTTCCAGGAGGCGTTCCGCGATGCCGTGGAGGGCCCAGGGGTTGGCCTCCTCCAGGAAGGCGCGGTTCGTGGGGTCCAGGACGTAGGTTTCCGTCAGTTTGTCGTACATCCAGTCGGCGACGACCCCGGTCGTGGCGTCGTAGCCGAAGAGGTAGTCGACCGTCGCCGCCAGTTCGAAGGCGCCCTTGTAGCCGTGGCGGCGCATCGCCTCGATCCACTTGGGGTTGACCACGCGGGCGCGGAAGACGCGCGAGGTCTCCTCGACCAGGGTGCGGGTCTTGACCGTTTCCGGGCGGGTGGAGTCGCCGATGTAGGCCTCGGGGGCCGTGCCGCGCAGGGCGCGGACCGTGGCCACCATGCCGCCGTGGTACTGGAAGTAGTCGTCGGAGTCAGCGATGTCGTGTTCGCGGGTGTCGGTGTTCTTCGCGGCGACCGTGATGCGCTTGTACGCCGATTCCATTTCGGTGCGGGCCGGGCGGCCCTCCAGGCCGCGGCCGTAGGCGTAGCCGCCCCAGACCGTGTAGACCTCCGCCAGGTCGGCGTCGGTGCGCCAGTCGCGGGAGTCGATCAGCTGGAGGATGCCCGCGCCGTACGTGCCGGGGCGGGAGCCGAAGATGCGGGTGGTGGCCTTGCGCTCGTCGCCGTGGGCGGCGAGGTCGGCCTGGGCGTGGGCGCGGATGTAGTTGTGGGCGGCCGGCTCGTCCAGCGAGGCCGCCAGCCGGACCGCGTCGTCCAGGAGGCCGATGACGTGCGGGAACGCGTCGCGGAAGAAGCCCGAGATGCGGAGCGTCACGTCGATGCGGGGGCGGCCGAGTTCAGGGAGGGGAATGGCCTCGATGCCCGTGACGCGGCGCGAGGCCTCGTCCCAGACGGGGCGGACGCCGAGGAGGGCGAGGGCCTCGGCGACGTCGTCGCCGGAGGTGCGCATCGCGCTGGTGCCCCACAGGGACAGGCCGACCGAGGCGGGCCATTCGCCGTCGTTGTCGGTGCGGTAGCGGGTGAGGAGGGAGTCGGCCAGGGCCTGCCCGGTTTCCCACGCGAGGCGGGACGGGACGGCCTTGGGGTCGACCGAGTAGAAGTTGCGGCCCGTGGGGAGGACGTTGACCAGGCCGCGGAGCGGGGAGCCGGACGGGCCGGCCGGGACGAAGCCGCCGTCCAGGGCGGTGACCACGTGGGCGATCTCGTCCGTGGTCCCGGCCAGGCGGGGCACGACCTCGTGGGCCGCGAAGGTGAGGATGTCCGCGACGGCCCGGGGGTGGCCGGCCGCGACCGTGGCGACCGCCTCCGGGGACCAGTTCGCGTCCTCCATCGCCTGGACCAGGGCGCGGGCCGTGGCCTCGACCTCGTCCGCCGAGGTGCGGGTGGCGGCCGACTCGTCCAGGCCGAGGGCCTCGCGCAGGCCGGGCAGGGCGGAGGTGCCGCCCCAGATCTGGCGGGCGCGCAGGATCGCGAGGACCAGGTTGACCCGGGCCTCGCCGGTCGGGGCGCCGCCGAGGACGTGCAGGCCGTCGCGGATCTGCGCGTCCTTGACCTCGCACAGCCAGCCGTCGACGTGCAGGAGGAAGTCGTCGAAGCCGTCGTCGTCGGGGCGTTCGGCGAGACCGAGGTCGTGGTCGAGCTTCGCCGCCTGGATCAGGGTCCAGATCTGGGCGCGGATCGCGGGGAGTTTGGACGGGTCCATGGCGCTGATCTGCGCGTACTCGTCCAGGTGCTGTTCCAGGCGGGCGATGTCGCCGTAGGACTCGGCGCGCGCCATCGGCGGGACGAGGTGGTCGACCAGGGTGGCGTGGACGCGGCGCTTGGCCTGGGTGCCCTCGCCCGGGTCGTTGACCAGGAAGGGGTAGATCAGGGGCAGGTCGCCGAGCGCGGCGTCCGGTGCGCAGGAGGCCGAGAGGCCGGCGTTCTTGCCCGGCAGCCATTCGAGGTTGCCGTGCTTGCCCAGGTGGATCATCGCGTCGGCGCCGAAGCCGCCGTCCTCGGCGGCCGCCTGGATCCAGCGGTACGCGGCCAGGTAGTGGTGCGACGGCGGCAGGTCCGGGTCGTGGTAGATCGCGATCGGGTTCTCGCCGAAGCCGCGCGGCGGCTGGATGAGGATGAGGAGGTTCCCGCGGCGGAGCGCGGCGAGGACGATGTCGCCCTCGGGGTTGGCGGAGCGGTCCACGAACATGTTGCCGGGGGCCTCGCCCCAGTGCTCCTCGACGCTCTCGCGCAGTTCGGCGGGGAGCTCGGCGAACCAGCGCCGGTAGTCGGCGGCCGGGATGCGGACCGGGTTGCGGGCCAGCTGCTCCTCGGTCAGCCAGTCCTGGTCGTGGCCGCCGGCCTCGATCAGGGCGCGGATCAGCTCGTCGCCGTCGCCGGAGACCAGGCCGGGGATGTCGGCCGTCGGGCCGAAGTCGTAGCCGTGGGAGATGAGGGTGCGCAGGAGTTCGACGGCGCTGGCGGGGGTGTCGAGGCCGACCGCGTTGCCGATGCGGGAGTGCTTGGTGGGGTACGCGGAGAGGACGAGGGCGATCTTCTTGTCGCGGCGCTCGATGTGGCGCAGGCGGGCGTGGCGCACGGCGATGCCGGCGACGCGGGCGGCCCGCTCGGGGTCGGCGACGTAGGCGGGCAGCCCGTCCTCGTCGATCTCCTTGAAGGAGAAGGGGACGGTGATCAGGCGGCCGTCGAACTCGGGCACGGCGACCTGGGTGGCGGCGTCGAGGGGGGAGAGGCCCTCGTCGTTCTCCTCCCAGGTGCTGCGGGAGCCGGTCAGGCACAGGGCCTGGAGGATCGGCACGCCCAGCGCGGCGAGGGCGCCCGCGTCCCAGGACTCGTCGTCCCCGCCCGCGGAGGCGGTGGCGGGGCGGGTGCCGCCGGCGGCCAGGACGGTGGTGACGATCGCGTCGACCCCCTCCAGCTCGGCCAGCAGCTCCGGCTCCGGGGTGCGCAGGGAGGAGACGTAGAGGGGGAGGGGCTGCGCGTCCTTGGCCTCGACGGCCTCGCACAGGGCGTGCACGAAGGCGGTGTTGCCGCTCATCTGGTGGGCGCGGTAGTAGAGCACCGCGACCCGGGGGCCGCTGTCGCGGCCGGCCGTGCGCTCCAGCCGGCCCCAGGTGGGGGAGCCGGCCGGGGGCTCGAAGCCGTGGCCGGTGAGCAGGACGGTGTCGGAGAGGAACCGGGCCAGCTGTTCGAGGTTGGCGGGGCCGCCGTGCGCGAGGTAGGCGTGCGCCTCGGCCGCGATGCCGATGGGGACGGTGGAGGCCTCCATCAGCTGGGCGTCCGGGGCCTGTTCGCCGGTCAGGACCACGACCGGACGGGTCTGGCCGGGGGCCAGGAGGACGTCGAGGCCCTCCTGCCAGGCGCGCAGGCCGCCGAGGAGGCGTACGACGACGAGGCCGACGCCGTCGAGGAGGCCCGGGAGGTCGTCGAGGGGAAGGCGGGAGGGGTTCGCGAACCGGTACGGGACGGGGCCGTCCGCCGTGTTCGCGGCGCGAGCGCTGAGCAGATCGGTGTCGGACGTCGACAGCAGCAGGATCATGCGGCGGCAGGCCTTCCTCGGGGTTTCCGCGCCCCGGGCAGTGAGGACGGCGGGAGTTCCTGACTCACCCCGCGCGGGTGCTCCGCGGGGTTCACAGTGGCGGGACCGCGCCGGAATCGCACCGGGCTTCCTCCCATGTCGCCGTCCTCGGCGATGACGGGCCGAGCGGCCCGTCGGAAGGTCATCTTAGGCGGCGTCGTCCCTGGCCGGGAGTGGGGGTGGGCGGGAGGTGCGGGTCGGCGGGGCCGGTGGGGGTGGGCGGGGTGCGGTGGCTTCGTCGGAGCTCTGCCCCGCGCCCGGTGTCCCCAACCGCCCGTGCTCCGGCGCGCCCGCCCCGCGCCCCGGACACCACCGGGGCCGGAAGCGGAATCCGGAGGCGGAATCCGGAGGCGGAATCCGGGTGCCGGTCCGGGGCGGCGGGGTGGCGACGGACACAGGTCGGGGGCGGGCAATCGTGGGTATGCTCGCGGCCATGCCCCAGCCCCCTTCCGCCGCATCGCGGGACGAACCCGTCATACGGGAACGCGGTGACGCCTGCCCCGGCGCGCTGCGCCTGCACGCGGCCGACGACGGGTTCCTGGCGCGCATCCGGATCCCCGGCGGACTCCTCGACGGACCGGCCGCCCTGCTGCTGGCCGACGCCGCCGAACGGCTCGGCGACGGCCACCTCGACCTCACCTCGCGCGGCAACGCACAGCTGCGCGGCCTCGGCGAGAGCTGCGGCGGGGAGCTGGCGGAGCTGCTGAGCCGGGCCGGGCTGCTCCCCGCCCCCTCCCACGAGCGGGTCCGCAACGTCGTCGCGTCGCCGCTGGCAGGCCTCGACCGGGCCGGGCTGCCGGACGTCTCGGGCTGGGTGCCGCTGCTGGACCGGCTGTTGTGCGCGGATCCGGGCGCGGCCCGGCTGTCGGGCCGGTTCCTGTTCGCCCTCGACGACGGGCGCGGCGACGCGGCCTCCCTCGCGGGGGACGTGACGCTGACCGCCTGCGCGGACGGCGCCCTGGTGTGGACGGCCGGGTCCCCGCAGGGCGTCCGGGTGGCTGCCGGTGACGCCCCCCGGGCCGCCCTGCTCGCCGCGTCGTACTTCCTCGACGCCGCCGGGCGCGCCGGTACCCGGGCCTGGCGGGTGAGCGAGCTGCCCCCCGAACATGCTCTGGAAGTAAGGGTGTTGGCCGATCGCCTCGCCGCCGCCGGAATCGCGGGACGGGTGGCGGACATCCCCGCGCCCCGCGCGGCCGACGGACCCGAGCCCGGGATCGTGTCCGGGCCCGGGGGCGCCGCCGCGCTGTCCGTGCTCGCACCCCTCGGGCGGCTGACCGCCGGCCAGTGGCGGCTGCTGGCCGGGCTCACCGGCCGGATGCGGCTGACCCCCTGGCGCGGGGTCGTCGTCCCCGGCCTGACGCACCGTGCGGCCGGCCCCGCGCTCGACGCCCTCGCCGAAGCCGGGCTCATCACCGCACCCGACGATCCCCGACGGTCCGTCACGGCCTGTACGGGACGGCCCGGTTGTGCCAAGTCCCGGGCCGACGTACGCGCCGACGCGCGTGCCCTCGCGGCGCGGACGGCCGGCCCGCTGCCCGTGCACTGGTCCGGATGCGAGCGGCGCTGCGGGCACCCGAGGGGCACCGCCTGGGTGGACCTGGTCGCCGCCCCGGACGGGTACGAGATCTCCGCGCCCGGGCGGCCCGCCGCACCGGTCGCGCACGCAGACCTGGCGGCGGCCCTCACGGCCGCCCGCAGCACCACCCCATCACCGTCGCTGTGAAGAAATGAGCGAGTACACCGTGTTCGAGTACGAGAAGGACGGCGCCGCGATCTACCGCCAGTCCTTTGCCACGATCCGCGCCGAGGCGGACCTCTCCGGGCTGCCCGCCTCCGTCGCCCAGGTCGCGGTGCGCATGATTCACGCCTGCGGGATGACGGACCTGCCCCAGGACCTCGGCTACACCCCCGAGGTCGTGCTGCGGGCGCGCGCGGCGCTGGCCGCGGGCGCGCCGATCCTGTGCGACGTGCAGATGGTGGCGAGCGGGGTCACCCGCAAGCGGCTGCCCGCCGACAACGAGGTGATCTGCACCCTCTCCGACCCGGCCGTGCCGGAACTCGCCGCGAAGATGGGCACCACGCGCAGCGCCGCCGCCCTCGAAGTCTGGCGTGACAGGGGCCTGTTGGAGGGCTCCGTGATCGCCGTCGGCAACGCGCCCACCGCGCTGTTCCGGCTGCTGGAGATGATCGAGGAGGGTGCTCCGCGCCCGGCCGCCGTGATCGGCGTGCCCGTCGGCTTCATCGGCGCCGCCGAGTCCAAGGACGCCCTCGCCGCCCACACCTCGGGCCTCGACCACCTGATCGTGCGGGGCCGGCGCGGCGGCAGCGCCATCGCGGCCGCCGCCGTCAACGCGATCGCGAGCGAGGAAGAATGAGCACCAGCACCACCCCGGCCCCGGGCAAGCTGTACGGCGTCGGACTCGGCCCCGGCGACCCCTCCCTGATGACCCTGAGGGCCGCCGAGGTGATCGCCGAGGCCGACGTCATCGCCTACCACAGCGCCCGCCACGGCCGTTCCATCGCCCGTTCGATCGCCGCGAAGCACCTGCGCTCCGACCACGTCGAAGAGCCGCTGGTCTACCCGGTCACCACCGAGACCACCGACCACCCCGGCGGCTACCAGGGCGCGATGGAGGAGTTCTACGAGGCCTCCGCGGCCCGCCTCGCCGCGCATCTGGACGCGGGCCGCACCGTGGCCGTGCTCGCCGAGGGGGACCCGCTCTTCTACGGCTCGTACATGCACATGCACAAGCGGCTCGCGGACCGGTACGAGGCCGAGGTGATCCCCGGCGTCACCTCCGTGAGCGCCGCCGCGGCCCGGCTGGGCACCCCGCTCGTCGAGGGCGAGGAGGTGCTGACGATCCTGCCCGGCACCCTGCCCGAGGAGGAGCTCACCGCGCGCCTCGCCGCCACCGACTCTGCGGTCGTCATGAAGCTCGGCCGCACCTTCCCCGGCGTGCGCCGGGCGATGGAGGCCAGCGGGCGGCTGTCGGAGGCCCGGTACGTGGAACGGGCCACGATGGAGGGCGAGCGCACCGGTGTCCTCGCCGACACCGACCCGGACACCGTGCCGTACTTCGCCGTGGCCGTCGTGCCCAGTCGGATCGGCAACCCGGGCAGCGTGCCGTCCGGCCCCGGGCAGGTCGCCGTCGTCGGCACCGGGCCCGCCGGGCCGCTGTGGCTGACCGCCGAGACCCGGCGGGCGCTGGCCGACGCGGAGGTCCTCGTCGGGTACACCACGTACCTGGACCGGGTGCCGGTCAAGCCGGGGCAGGTGCGGCACGGTTCCGACAACAAGGTGGAGTCCGAGCGGGCCGAGTTCGCCCTCGACCTCGCCCGGCGCGGCAAGCGGGTCGTCGTGGTCTCCGGCGGGGACCCCGGCGTCTTCGCCATGGCCACCGCCGTCCTGGAGGTCGCCGGCCAGCCCGAGTACGCGGACGTGCCCGTACGGGTGCTGCCGGGCGTGACCGCGGCCAACGCGGCGGCCGCCGCGGCGGGCGCCCCCCTCGGCCACGACTACGCCACCATCTCGCTGTCCGACCGGCTCAAGCCGTGGGAGGTCATCGCCGAGCGGCTGCGCGCCGCGGCCGCCGCCGACCTGGTGGTCGCCCTGTACAACCCGGGCTCGCGCAGCCGGACCTGGCAGGTGGCACAGGCCAAGGAGCTGCTGCTGGAGCTGCGTTCGCCGCAGACCCCGGTGGTCGTCGCGCGGGACGTGGGCGGCCCGGAGCAGTCGGTGCGGATCCTCACCCTGGACGCGCTGGAGCCGGCCGAGGTGGACATGCGCACGATCCTGCTGATCGGTTCCTCGCAGACGCAGGTGACCGAGCGGCCCGACGGCTCCCGGGTGACGTGGACCCCGCGCCGCTACCCGTGACCGTGCCCGCCTGAACCCCGGTGCGGGGCCCCGGTGGGGTCCCGCACCGGGGGAGGCCCGGGGGAAGTCCCGATCGGGGCCCGCGCGGGTCAGCCCGCGCAGCCCGCCAGGGCGTCGGCGCAGCCCTGGACGGCCTCGGGGTCCAGGGTGAGCAGCTGCCACGACAGCACCCCGACCGGCGGCGAGTCGTCCTGCGGCTTCGGTTCGATCTGCGCGGTCAGCGGGGCGCCCACCGGGAGGTTGAGCCGGGTGACCTCCCCGGCGGTGCACGCCACGTCGAAGGAGCGGTCGCCCGCCCCGCCCTCCCGGGACAGTACGAGGGTGACGTGGGTCTCCTCCTCGCTGTCGCAGGCGATGTCGAAGCGGTACGGGCGCTCCCCGCCGGTCTCCAGGGTCTTCTCCAGCCCGGAGCGCAGGAACCCGGTGCCCCGCGCCGTCACCCGGCCCTCCCCGGCGCCCTTGCCGAGGCTTTCGTCGGCCCGCTGCAGGGCGTCGTCGGGCGCCCATGCCCTGGGGGTCGCTTTCTGGCCGCATCCGGTGACGAGCGCCGTGACGGCCAGGATCAGGACGAGGCAGTGACGTATCCGCATTCCCTCAGCCTAGAGGGTGCGGCGGCGGGCCGGGACCGGCCGGAAGAGCCCGTTTCACCAGGGACTTCGCTCCCGCCGTCCGTTCTGTCCGTCCCGTCCGTCGGTGCCGCCGCGGCCGTCCGTCAGTGCGTGCCCTCCGCCGCCGGGCCCCGCGTGTCGAGCCAGCGCAGGGCCGCCTCCACCGACGGGGCCTCGGCGACGCCCTCCGGGACCGCGGGGCGGCGTACGACGAGGACCGGGATCCCGGCCTCCCGGGCGGCGGTGAGCTTGGGGGCCGTCGCGGACCCGCCGCTGTCCTTGGTGACGAGCAGGTCGATCCGGTGCCGGGCGAGCAGCTCCCGCTCGTCCTCCAGCGTGAACGGACCCCGCTCCAGGAGCACTTCCAGGCGCGGCGGCACCGGTCCGGCCGGCGGGTCCACCGAGCGCACCAGGAACCAGGGCGCGGTGAGGTGCGCGAAGGTGTGCAGGCCCATCCGTCCCGTCGTCAGGAACACCCGGCTGGCGTCCCGTTCCGGCAGCAGCGCGGCGGCCCCGGCGAGGGAGTCCGCGAACGTCCAGGCGTCGCCCGGACCCGGGGTCCAGCCGGGTCGGCGCAGCGCCAGCAGCGGCACGCCCGTGAGCGCCTCGGCCTCACAGGCGTGGAAGCTCATCCGTTCCGCGAAGGGGTGCGTGGCGTCCACGACATGGGTGACGTCGTGGCCGACGATCCAGCCGGCCAGCCCGGCGACACCGCCGAAACCGCCGATCCGGGTCTCGCCCGGCGGCAGCACCGGCGCGGCGACCCGGCCCGCCAGCGAGGTCGTCACCCGGTACGCGGGGTGGTGCTCCAGCGCCTCCGCGAGGCGGCGGGCCTCCGTGGTGCCGCCCAGGATCAGGACGTGCGCCCGGGGGCGGTCAGCGCGGACGTGCCGGTCAGAGGACATGGCGGTCAGCAGACGTGCCGGTCGCGCTCGGGGGAGTACAGGTGGCTGTCCGGGAACTGCTCCGCGCCCAGCGTGCGGCCCACGATGATGACGGCGGTGCGCACCAGCCCCGCCTCCTTCACCCGCGGCGCGATGTCGGCCAGGGTGCCGCGCAGGATCAGCTCGTCGGGGCGGCTGGCCATCGCGACGACCGCCACCGGGCACTCGGCGCCGTAGTGCGGCAGTAGCTCGTCCACCACCCGGTCGACGTACCGGGTGGCCAGGTGCAGCACCAGCAGGGCCCCGCTGCGGCCGAGCGTGGCAAGGTCCTCGCCGGGCGGCATCGGCGTGGCCTGCTGGGCGATCCGGGTCAGGATCACCGTCTGGCCGACGGTGGGCACCGTCAGCTCCCGCTTGAGGGCCGCCGCCGCCGCGGCGAAGGCCGGAACGCCCGGGACCACCTCGTACGGGATCCCGGCCGCGTCGAGGCGCCGCATCTGCTCGGCCACCGCGCTGAAGACCGACGGGTCCCCGGAGTGCAGCCGCGCCACGTCCAGGCCCGCCTCGTGCGCGCGTACGCACTCGGCGACGATCTGGTCCAGGTTCAGCTGCGCCGTGTCGACCAGGCGGGCGTCCGGCGGGCACTCGGCGAGCAGCTCGCGCGGGACCAGGCTGCCCGCGTACAGGCAGACGGGGGCGGCGGCCAGGGTCCGGGCACCGCGCACCGTGATCAGGTCGGCGGCGCCGGGGCCCGCTCCGATGAAGTACACGGTCATGTCTGATCCTTCTCCTTGGTAACCGACCACTGTGTGACGGGCATCGCCTGCCGCCAGCCCGTGAAGCCGCCGACCGGAACGGCGTGCGAGACGGCCAGCTTCACCAGGTCGCCGCCGTGGCGCCGGTAGCGCTCGGCGAGCACCGCCTCCGACTCCAGGGTGACCGTGTTGACCACCAGCCGGCCGCCGGGGGCCAGCGCCGCCCAGGCGGCGTCCAGCAGTCCGGGCGCGGTCAGCCCGCCGCCGATGAACACCGCGTCGGGGGCCGGGAGTCCCTCCAGGGCCGCCGGGGCGGCGCCGACCACCACGCGCAGTCCGGGCACGCCCAGCGCCGTGGCGTTACGGGTGATGCGGGTGGCCCGCTCCGGTACGCGTTCCACCGCCACCGCCCGGCAGGACGGGTGCGTCCGCATCCACTCGATGCCGATGGACCCGGAGCCGCCGCCGATGTCCCAGAGCAGCTCGCCGGGGGCCGGGGCCAGCGCGCACAGGGTCGCGGCGCGCACGTGCCGCTTGGTCAGCTGCCCGTCGTGCTCGTACGCGGCGTCGGGCAGGCCGGGGGTCGCGCCGAGCCGGGGAGCCGGATGGGTCCGGTCGCGGCGGCACTCGACGGCGACCACGTTCAGGGGCGCGCCCGGCGGCCGGTCCCAGTGCTCCGCGACGCCCTCGTACGCGTCCTCGTCCTCGGAACCCAGCTGTTCCAGCACGCGCATCCGGCTCGGGCCGAAGCCGCGCCCGCGCAGCAGGGCGGCGATCTCGCCGGGGCTGCCGGCCCCGGCGCTCAGCACGAGGACCCGTCGGCCCTCGTGCAGCGCGGCCGTGAGCCGGGCCACCGGGCGGCCGACCACCGTCACCACCTCGGTGTCCTCCACCGGCCAGCCCAGGCGGGCGCACGCGTAGGACACGGAGGAGGGGTGGGGGTGGATCCGCAGGGCGTCCGGGCCCAGCTCCTCGCAGAGCGCGCGGCCGATCCCGTAGAACATCGGGTCCCCGCTGGCCAGCACCGCGATCCGGCGCCCCGCGTGCTCGGCCATCAGCTTCGGCACGGCCGGGCGCAGCGGGCTCGGCCAGGCCACCCGCAGTCCGGCGCAGGGGTCGGGCGGCAGCAGGTCCAGTTGCCGGGGCCCGCCGATCAGCACCTCGGCCGAGGCCAGCGCGGAGCGCGCGCCGGCGGTGAGCCCGGCCCAGCCGTCGGCGCCGAGGCCGACCACCGTCACGGGGAGGGGAGGTGCTGCGGAGCTCACGGAGAGGTACCTCGGGGGCGGGAGTAGGGGGAACGCGAGGGATGGCTCCGCAGCTTACCGGTGGCTCCGCCGGGCCCCGGGTGGCAGGGTGACCTGGGCGGGAGCGGTGGCGTCGGGGGTGGTGGCGCCGGGGGCG
Organism: Streptomyces sp. AB3(2024); assembly: GCF_041862025.1. Lineage (NCBI taxonomy): Bacteria > Bacillati > Actinomycetota > Actinomycetes > Kitasatosporales > Streptomycetaceae > Streptomyces > Streptomyces sp. AB3(2024). The sequence goes on along the minus strand of NZ_JBGWAB010000015.1, from coordinate 9,491 downwards.
GCGCGGTAAGCCGGGGCAGGCCGCCGCGAGCCGGACGGCCCGCCGCGGCGCGACGCCGACCGGGGGCCGTGGGCCACCTGCGGCTCCGGCCGAAGCCGCGGCCGTGTCCCGGCTCCGGCCGCCGGTGAGGGCGGGTCCCCGATGGGTGCGGGCGGGGGCTGAGTAGGGTGGCGGGGACCGTCCAAGACCGTGCATCCGTGCCCAGGGAGCCGCCGTGACCGGCTGGAACGCCACGCACATTCCCGACCAGAGCGGCCGGACCGCCGTCGTGACCGGGGCCAACAGCGGCATCGGCTACATCACCGCCCGCGAGCTCGCGCGCCACGGCGCGGCCGTGACCCTGGCCTGCCGCAGCGCCGCGCGCGGGCGTGCCGCGGTGATCAGGCTGCGCGGTGAAGTACCGGGTGCCGAGGTGGAGTTCGCCCCGCTGGACCTGGCCGACCTGTCCTCCGTACGGGAGTTCGCGCGGGCCTTCGGACAGCGCCGGCCCCGCCTGGACCTGCTGGTCAACAACGCCGGGGTGATGGCGCTGCCGTACGGGCGGACCGCCGACGGGTTCGAGACGCAGTTCGGGGTGAACCACCTCGGGCACTTCGCCCTGACCGGGCTGCTGCTGCCGAGGCTGCGGGCGGCCGGCCCCGGGGCCCGGATCGTCAACGTCTCCAGCGGTTTCCACGTGCTCGGCGACGTACGCCCCGAGGACCTCGACCCCGATCCGGCCCGGGGCGCGGACGGCTACCGGCGCTGGATCGCCTACGGCCGCTCCAAGAGCGCCAACCTGCTCTTCACCCACGAACTCGCCCGGCGGTTCACGGCCGCCGGTGCCACGATCACCGCCGCCGCTGCGCACCCCGGCTACGCCTCCACCAACCTGCACGCCGGGGCCTCCGCCCACGAGGGCCGCACGCTCACCTCCCGCCTGCTGGCCCTCGGCAACGGCGTCCTCGCCCAGCCCGCCGCCAAGGGCGCCCTGCCCACCCTCTACGCGGCCACCGCGCCCGGCGTCGGCCAGGACGCCTTCTTCGGCCCCCGGCTGGGCTGGCGCGGCGCGCCCGTACCGTCCTGGCGGGCGGGGCGGACCCTCGACGACGCGGCGGGCGAACGGCTCTGGGCCGCCTCCGAGAAGCTCACGGGAGTCTCGTACGCGTCGCTGCCGCGCTGACGTACGGTCGCCGTGCGACGGCGGCGGGCAGGCGCCGGAGCACGGGCCTCTCCTGCGCGCCCGATCGTCCTGACGAACCCCGAAGCCAATCGCTGACGGACGATCTACTGCGGAGACTGCGGTCCACGGCCGGCGCGAGCACCCCGAAGCGCCGTCACGCCAGGACCCCGACCGACTTCAAGACGGCGGACTCCCGCTGTGCGCGTGGGGTCGGGCAGGATGGGCTGGGGCGTTCCGGGGGCGGCCTGGACCGCGACGGCGAGGCTTCGCAGCCCGGACTGTTTGGCGGGGGCGTCTTCGTCGTCGGGCAGCGGTCCGGCGGGGAGGGTGGACAGGAGCACCCATCCCAGCAGCGTCTCGGCGGTGCGGATGTGCCCGCGGACGGTGGCTGGGTAGAGGCCCAGGCGTTGCGCGGCGGCGTCGACCCGGAAGTCCTCGTCGGCCCAGCTGCGGAGGGTCTGCGCGAGGGCGTCGCCGCTGGTGGTGCGCCGGTCGGTGCATTCCTGGCCGAGTGGGGAGAGCGCGGCAGTGGCCCATTCGGTGACCGGTGACTGTGCCAGCAGGTGGGCGAGGGTGGGCGTGTGGTGGGGGGCGGGGTCGGAGGCCGTGCCGTGCAGGGCGTGTATCTGCAGGGCGAGGGAGAGGGTGATGCGATCGGCGGTGCGGTCGCAGGTGAGGCCGGTGGCCTGGAGCATGGTGCGTATGCGGCGGCTGAGGGTGTTGCGATGGATGCCAAGTATCCGAGAGGCGGCCGAGACTTCGAATTCGAGGCCGAGGGCGACGGTGGACAGTTGCTGGTCCGCGCCGCGCTGGTCGAGGACCGGCTGGAGCAGGGCGGTGGCCCATTGCTGTGCGGTGGCCGGGTCGAGGACGTCCAGCAGGCCGGGGGTGAGGGAGGCGACGGCGGCGCGGGTGGGGCTGATCCGGGCGGCGGCGATGGCGTCGTAGGCCAGGCCGAAGCCGGTGGCGATGTCCTCGACGGGCAGGGTGGGGCTGATCCCCAGGCTCAGCCGGCGACTGCGGTCGGCGACGAGCGGGCGCAGGGCGGTGACGGCCGCTGCTTCTGGGAGCTCAGGGTCGGGGTGAGGGGCGAGGACGACGATGTGCCCGTCGAAGGCGGGGCACCGCACGGCGAGACCGGTGTCGGACAAGAGCGCCTCGACTCGGGCGAGTGTCTCGTCGCGGGGGGTGCCGGCGCAGTCCATGATGGCGATCTGGACGTCGTCCGTGTCGAGCAGGTGGGGCGAGAGGGGACCCAGGATGCGCTGGGCGGGTTCGATGTGACCGACCATCAGGGCTTGGAACGCGGCCAGGCGTACGGCGCGCAGGGGCTCGGCGATCAACGTGTCACACGCGGGTAGGGACGCGTGCCGACGGATCGCGAGGACGGTGGCGGATCGGGTCAGCAGGTCCCGGTCCGACGTGCTGAAGGCGTGGTGGCGGCGGGCAGTGAGGAAGCGGTCGCTGTCCGCGAGAGGGTGGGTGGAGGTGAAGGCGCCGCCCGCCGCGGGCAGTCGGCGTCTGGTGGAGGGGGTGGGGGTGCGGGTGTCGGCCTGAAGGCTCACCTCCGCGTCCAGCTCGCGGGCCAGCCATTCCAGGAGATCGCCGGCTGGTGGACTGTCGTTGTCCAGGTGGTCCAGGTGGTCCAGGAGATGGGCGAGGCGGGCAGCGTGCCGGTCGCTGGCCTGTCGGCGGTGTTCGGTGATCTGAGGGATCAAGGTGTGGCGCCAGGTTGCCACGGGTGCGCCGGAGGCGAGCAGCGGGAGCGCCGCGTGGCAGGCGGCCTCGACCAGCGGTTCTTGCGGATGGGACGGCGTGTCTGCCGCGAGGATCAGGCCGGCGGCGCCTTCGTCGGAGAAGCGCTGCAGCCAGGTGCGTGCATGCCTGATGTCGATCGTGTCGGGTGGACAGATAAGGAGCGTGCCGGCAAGCCGGCCGGGGCAGTCGGAGGGCGTGACCAGTTCGGCACGGTCCACGACCCGGTCGTCGGGGACTGTGGTGTGCAGGGGGTGCAGGACGTACTCGGGCTGGTGGGCCAGGGCCGCGAGTGTGAGCATCACGTCTCCTCCGACGGGGATGGGGTGCGAGGTTATCCGGGGCGCCGGTGCGGCGGGGCGGCAGGTGATGCGGATGTGGGCGGGTGTGATGAACCGTGCGTCGGGGCCGCCAACGCCCTTCACAGGAATCCTCGTTGCGGGCCGCCAAGACGGTAACGGGCGGTATCGCGGGCTCGGGCGGCGAGGTGTGCACGCGTGCTGTGCATCAGGAGGAAAGTGGTGCACGAGTTGCGTAGTAAGCGCCGCCGGATATTCCTAGGCTGATCGACATCCGGTGGAGGGCAACGGGCTTCCACCACATAGCGGCTGAAGTGGGGAAACCTATGCTTCCGGGTTTCGTGGGCGTTCATCCGGACCAGGCCTCGGTATCGGACATCCATGTCAACGAGCACATCACCGCGAGTCGCCTGAAGGAGGGCACGCCGAACGACCCCAGCGTGATCATGCTGCTGGAGTTCGCGCCGGGCGCACAGTTCGGCGAAGACCGGCACACGGTCCGCGAGTTCGTTCACGTGGTCAAGGGTGAGTTCGGCGACGGCACGGACATCTGGCAGGCCGGCACGGTGCTGTGCGCCGAGCCCGGCTCCGTGCACTACCCGCAGTCTGCGGCCGGCTGCACGCTCCTGGTCGTTTACCCCGATGGCGAGGACACGAACGACCAGTAGCTCGGACAGGGCAGGCACCGTCGTCCTGGTACCCCGGTGTGACTTCGCGATCTGTGCCGCATCACGCAACGTTGGTCGGAACCTGTGGCGCGGGGCGACGAAGCCCGGCCGGCTTGTACCTCACGCGACGTCAGGGGGGACCGTTGATGCATGAGCATCGACCAGACACGGAAGGTCGGAACGCTCGCTGAGGCGAGTGGACTGACTGTTCGTACCTTGCATCACTGGGACCAGATCGGGCTTCTCAGTCCGTCCAGGCGTACGGCCGCCGGACATCGCGAGTACACCGATCGGGATGCAGCCGGAGCGGGCCACCGTCGTGCGCGGGCAGGTGCCGACGGCGATGACGGCGAGCATGCCGAGCGCGATGAGGACGTACAGCAGTTGCCGCACGCGCTCGGTCACCGTGCCGTGCTCGGCTGCTCGTTCAGGGTGGAGGCGAGGCTGCGCAGGATGCGGGCCAGGGTGCGGGCGTGGTTCCAGTTCGCGTGGTCGCCCCGGCCCGTCGGACCGGCGTCGACGAAGTACGTCCACTCGGCCAGGGCGGACCCGGCGCGCTCGGTCCGCCGGTCGCCGGGGACCGTGGCCACCTCGGCGTGCAGGGCCTCCCCGCCGGTGATGAGGTCGTCGACGAGCCGGGCGACCGCCGCGGCGTCGGGCCGCTCAGAGTAGGGCACCAGCGCCCGCCCGATGAGCCGCTGAATGTCCGAACCGTCAGGATTCACGCCGGTGCTCCCTGTCGTCGTCAGTGAGTGGTGGGACGACGGTAGGAGCCGCAGGGGCAGGGAGGGGGTAGGGCTCCTACCCCCTCGTCGAGGGGCAGAAGCTCTACCCCTCTGTGGTCAGACGGCCACGCCCAGTTCCAATGCGAGGGCGTGTGCGTCACCCCGGACGGACCGGGGCCCCGACTTGGCGAGCTCGGGCAACACCATCCGGGTGTGCATGTTGAAGCGGACGGTCTCGGGGGACTCCCGGTGTGCCTTCTGCAGCAAGGCCACGGAGGCGACACCCTCATCGCTCAGCCCGTGCGCACGGGCCATCTCCACCAGGTGGTAGGCGCGTCGCGTTGCCGATGGCACGGCCTCCAAGTCGAGCGCGGACGCCACCTCCAGCGCCTTTCCCGGCTGCATGAGGTCGTTGTGCATGGTGAGCGCATAGGCGTCCACCACTCCCTGCCCGAAGATCAGCCAGGGATGGGTGTAGCCGGCGCCGAGCCGACCAGCGGCATTGCTCGCCCGGTCCCAGTACCGCCAGGCGTCCCCGGCCCGCCCGACCTTCGCGAAGGACAGGGCTGAGGCCAGCTGGAGCAGTCCCCAGCGGGCGAGTTCCTCCTCGTCGTCCTGCCGGAGCAGCGCGGCGGCTTGCTCGGCGAGCTCCACACGCGCCTCCGCAGCCTCGTTCGCGTCGCGGTAGACGTGGTTCATGTACCAGGCCGCACCGGCCATGGCCCGTGGGCTGTCGGCGTCCTGAGCCGCGGTCATCGACCGGTCGCCGGTCAGCATGATGAGTTCCGGTGCGGGCTGGAACGCCAGGAACAGTTGGGCGAGGTGGTAGGTCTGCGCCTGCGCCGCGAGCACGCGTCGCCGGTCGGTTCCCTCAAGTGCGCGGGCCGAGTGCTGCGTGTCGGCGAGCAAGTCGGGAAGGAGCGACGCGATCCTGGATCGGTGGTCGCCTCGGTCGTGCCACAGCTTCCAGGCCTGCCGTACGCGGGCGGCGAGGACTTCGGCCGACTCGGGCTCGGCCTCGGCCGGGGTGAGCCTGTAGGTGGTCAGGGCCCGCTTGATCGCGGGTAGTGCCGCGTGGGCGGCCTTAGTGTAGGTGGCGGCGGAGATGCGCTCGTCACCGGTCAAATCCGCGATGTCGCACTCGTAGATCGTGGCCATGCGGATCAGCATGGGGAGGCGGGGCATTCCGATTGCGCCCGTCTCAAGCCCTTTGACCCACTCGGCCGAGCGGCCGACAAGGCCTCCCGCGACGGGCCGGGTGAGGCCCGCGCGGTCCCTCGCTGCCCTGGCGCGGTGGGCGAACGTCTGGATGGCGGGTGAGGTGTCGTGCTGCTCGGGCATACTGGACACTCCGTTTCTGGCCTCGACACCCAGAACGCTACTCCCGTTCGGTGACGGGGGAACAGTCGAATCGTCCCCCAACCCAAAGGTCCGAAGGGTGCGTTGTGCTGTTCGGGAGACGCAGTGGCGCGAACACCCCCGGCCGGTGTCGACGATGTCCGTCGGCGGCGCGGTGCTGCGCGGGCGTGCCTCCGTCCGCCCCCGTCGTGCCTCCGTCCGCCCCGGGCGGGGGCTCATCGTGAGGGTTGCGGTCGCCTGACACTCGCACCATGGACGACACTGCGGACAACCACTCAGAAGGCCGCGACCATGCGGTGGTGCTCGGCGCGGGCCTGGCCGGCCTGCTGACGGCACGGGTGCTCGCGGAGCGGTTCGCGCGGGTCACCGTCGTGGAGCGGGACGAACTGCCCCGGGGCGGACCGGAGTTCCGGCCCGGCGTCCCGCAGTCCCGGCACGCGCACGTGCTGTGGGCGCGGGGCCTGGAGGCAATGGAGCGGCTGCTGCCCGGGATCACCGGTGAACTGACGGCGGGCGGGGCCGTCCTGCTGGACTCGCCCCGGGACTTCCTCTGGCTGAGCCCCGCCGACTGGTTCGGGCCGCTGCCCGGCACCCGCGTGCTGCTCGCCAGCCGGGAGCTGACCGAGTGGACGCTGCGCCGGGCCGTGTTGCGCGACCCGCGGATCGAGGTGCGTACGGGCCGTCTGGCCACCGGACTGGTCGCCGGGCCCGACGGCCGGTCCGTGGCCGGGGTGACCCTGCGCGAGGACGGCCCCGTACCCGCCGGGCTCGTCGTCGACGCCACCGGCCGGACCTCCAAGACCCCGGCCTGGCTGGCCGCCCTGGGCCTGCCCGCCCCGGCCGTCACCCGCTACGACTCCCACCTCGGCTACTCCAGCCGCACCTATCGGATCCCGCCGGACCCGGAGCGCCGCTGGCGGGGCATGTACGTACAGGGCCGCCCGGACAGCCCGCGCGGCGGCGTCCTCGTGCCGGTCGACGGGGACCGTTGGCTGGTCACCCTCATCGGCAACGGCGAACACGCCCCGCCCACCAAGGACCCGGGGTTCCTGGAGTTCGCCCGCGGTCTGCGCAGCCCCGCCCTGTACGACGCCGTCCGCGAAGCGGAGCCGCTGTCCGAGCCCGTCGGCTTCCGCGGCACCGCCAACGAATGGCGGCACTACGAGCGCCTGGAGCGGCTGCCCGACGGCCTCCTGGTGGCCGGGGACGCCGGCTGCCGCTTCAACCCCGTGTACGGGCACGGGATGACCGTCGCCGCCCTGGGGGCGGAGGCCCTGCGCGAGGCCCTCGCCGGCCTGACGGCGGACCGGATCCCGGCCGCGTCCCGCGAACTCCAGCGGCGCACCGCCACGGCGGCCTCCGTCGCCTGGCAGATCGCCACCAGCGAGGACCTGCGCTACCCCGGCACCGAGGGCCCGCCGCCCGACCGCGCCACCCGGATCCTCCAGCACTACATGTCCCGGGTGATGGTCGGCGCGAACACCGACCCCGAACTCTCGGCGCCCTTCTTCGGGGTCCTCTCCCTGACGGAGCCGCCCACCACCCTGCTCAGCCCGTGGACCGTGCTCCGTGTCCTGTCCAAGTGGCGCCGGCCCACGTCCCCGCAGGCCCCGGCCTACCCGCCCCACCACCCGGCACCCCGCCGGAGCTAGGAGGGGAGCCCCGCGCGGAGAGGGGCTGCCGCTCAGAAGTCGGCGGGCGGCAGCGGCAGGGGGAGTGCGGGAAGGCCGTCGAGGCTCTGGGCGATGTGCTCCTTCTTGGCGAAGTACGCGCTCAGCGACGCGTCGTCCTCGCGTGCGAAGCGCTTGCCGTGCAGGTCGCGGTCCTCGTCGTACGACATGAAGGGCACCCCGTATCCGCAGGAGTCACGGACGAGTTCGGCCGTCACCACGATGATCGCGCGCAGCCCGTGCGGGGTGGGGTCGATGTCGGGGAAGTGGGTGAGCAGTTCCTTGAAGCGCGGGTCGTCACGGAAGACGGGTTCGCCCCGGCCGTGCACCCGCACGATGTTCGGCGCTCCCTGGAAGGCGCACCACATCACCGTGATCCGGCCGTTCTCCCGCAGGTGGGCGATGGTCTCGGCGGTGCTGCCGGCGAAGTCGAGATAGGCGATCCGCTGCTCGTCGAGCACCGCGAAGGAGCCCTTGAGGCCCTTGGGGGAGAGGTTGACCGTGCCGTCGCCGACCAGCGGGGCGGTCGCGGTGAAGAAGATCGGCTGCTGCTCGATGAAGGTGCGCAGCCGGCCGTCGATGCGTTCGTAAGTCTTTCCCATGTCTAAGGATTATGTGAGGAAGGCATTCGCCTGTCTAACGAATGAAGCCGGTCGGGTGGGGGTGGACCTGGGCGCACCCCCACCCGGGTGCCGGGTGCAGTGTCCGGGGCCGCCGGGCCCGGCATCGTCGTCCTCGTAGGGAATCGGGATGCGGACGGACGGACGGACGGGCGGGGCGGGCATGGCGAGGGCGGACGGCGTGGGACGGGCGGGGCGCGGGGGGACGTGGGGTGCGGCGGGGGTGTTCACCGGGGTGGCCTTCGTGGCGGCCGGGGCGCTGGGGGCCGTGCAGCCGGCCACCGGTGTGCCCACCGAGGTGGTGCAGCTGACCCAGTTCGGGCCGGCCGCCGGGGTGGGCGTGGTCGCCCTGTACCGGTGGAGGCGGACCCGCGAACTGCTGTCGGGCAGGGGTGGGGGCGGCGGGCGCGCGGCGGGGCTGCTCGGGTCGGCGGTCCTGATCGTCGCGCTGACCGTGGGCGCGTACGGGACGCTCTCCGGGGGAGTCGGCTTCACGCGGCCGGGGGCCCTGCACCACCCCTTCGTCCTGACCGCGGCGGCGCAGCTGGTGGGGGCGTGCGGGGAGGAGATCGGCTGGCGCTGCTTCCTCCAGCCGCTGCTGCGGACCCGGTTCGGGACCCTCGTCTCGTCGGTGACGGTGGGCGTGGTGTGGGGTGCCTGGCACGTACCGGTCTTCGCGCAGGCCCCGGCCTACGCCGCGGGCTTCCTCCTCGCCACCGTGGCCATGTCGGTGGTCCTGGGCGTGGCCCTCGACGGTACGGGTGGACCGTACCGGCTGCTGCTCGCGGGCGGCTTCCACACGCTGGTCAACCTCGGGCTGCTCCTCTTCATGGACGAGGAGTCGGGGGCGGTCACGCCGATGCTCTGCTTCGGGCTCTCCTGCCTGGTGGTGGCCCTGGCATGGGCGCGGCGACGCGCGGCGGCGGCCCCGGAGCCCGCGTCGCAGGCCGTGCCCGCGCCGACTACCCTGCACGGGACATGAGTTCGACAGTCGCCCGCTCCCGCGCGGGAACCCTCCGCGCCCTGACCGCGGTCGGCCGCTGCCACCTGGCCGGACTGCTCGGCCTGGCGGTGGTGGCCTGTGTGGGACCGGCCGTCGTCGGCGCGCTGCTGTTGCTGCCCTTCGGCCTCGGCCACCGGCTGCTGCCGCCCGCCGCGGCCGTGCTGCGCCGGTGCGCCGACCGGGCCCGGGAGCGGGCCGCGCGCTGGTCGGGGGTGCCGGTCAGCCCGCCC